>CAZKBC010000050.1:0-6093 GCA_964551265.1 uncultured Muribaculaceae bacterium
ATCTATAATTAAATCTACTCCTGTTACAGCTTCTATAGTTCTAATATTTCTACCTTCTCTACCTATTATTCTTCCTTTCATTTCATCATTAGGAAGATTTACAACTGATACAGTTTGTTCATTTACTACATCAGATGCATACTTTTGCATAGATAATACTAACAAATCTTTTGCTTTCTTATCTACTTCTAATTTGGCTTCTGCTTCTTTTTCTTTAATTAATTGCGCTATTTCTAAGTCCATACTTTCTTCTACTCTTTTAAATAGTAGTTCTTTTGCTTTGTCTTTTGTAAAATTAGAAATTTTTTCTAATAAACTTTCTTGTTCCTTTTTAATTACTTCCACTTCTTCATCTTTTTTTTGGATTTCTCTTTGCTTTTGAGATAAGACTTGATCTCGTTCTTCTAAAGATTTGTCTCTATTTTGTAACATTTCATCTCTTTTATCGATTTTTTCTTCTCTTTGAAATAATCTGTCTTCCAAATCTTTAATTTCACTCTTTCGATCTTTTAATTCTTTTTCATTATCCATTCTTAACTTATGTATTTCTTCTTTTGCTTCTAAAACAGAATCTCTTTTTAATTTCTCAGATTCTTTCTTGGCTTTTTCAATAATCTCATCAGCTTTTTTTATTGCACTATTACCTTTTCTTTTATTATATACAAAAATGGTTGTAGCACCTATTCCAAATCCAAAAATAGAGGTTAAAATGGCTGTTTCAAATAATCCCATGTATCCTCCATTTTGAGTTAAATTTTCCAAATTAAACTCTATCTATATTGTAAGTTTTATTAGTTATAAAGTCAAGTAAAAAGGTTCTATAAACTAGAACCTTCATTATTATTTTTTAAATTCATCTAAACTAGAACTTGTAACATTTCTTACCCAATTATATGTTCCAACGAACTCTTTATAACCATCCGCTAAAACTGGATCTCCATTATAAGTTACAGTCATTATGTTTCCATCTTTTTCAATAGTAAAAGTAGTTCCTTCTTCATCTTTTTTATACATCTTACCATTTTCAATAGTCATAGCTTCTTCAAATTGAATTGAATAAAATAATTCTTTTTTATCCGCTATATTGATTTCTTGAGCAAACATTAATGAACCTACTTTTCCGTCTTTAGTATACAATAACACTTGATTATTACTATCTACTTTCTTATAAATTCCATTCCATCCATTAGTTGCTTCTTTTACTTCTTGATCATTCTTATTAGTGTCTCCATCTTTTTTATTGTTTAATAAAAAATATGCACCTACCATAAGACCTACTATAACTAATATAATTACAATTACTCCTATTAATGTTGATTTTTTTTCCATATTATTTCCTTCCATTTCTATCCTCCTATATAGTAAAATATCATATTATTCATTTTTTTTCAACCTTATTGATACTATTTGTCTAATAAATTATTTATTATATAATTAATAAAATATCCTTTTTTAATCTCAAGTAGATAATAAAAAAAATAGACAAATTAGTCTACTTTTTTAGTTGCTACTTTCTTAGCTACTGGTTTCTTAGTTACTGCTTTAACAACTTTTTTTGGTTCTTCTTTAGTTGCTTCTTTTTTTACGGTTGCTTTCTTAGTTGTTGTTTTAACTACTTTTTTTGGTTCTTTTTTTATTTCTTCAATCTTTTCTTCTTTAACTTTCTCTTCTTTTAAAGCTTTTAAAACAACTGCTTTAGGTTCATATTTCTTTCCTTCTAAAGCGTTTTTTGATATTTCAACTAAGTCTTTAAAAGTTTGTGGAGTAGAAATTGCTATTTCTGATAACATTTTTCTATTTATAGATAATTCTGCTTTAGTTAATCCATTAATAAACTTAGAATAACTTATATCATTTTCTCTACAAGCTGCATTTATTCTTGTGATCCATAACTTTCTAAAATCTCTTTTCTTTCTTTTTCTGTCTTTAAATGCATATACTCCTGAATGTAATAATTGTTCTTTTGCTGTTTTATATAATCTATGTTTACTTCCAAAGTAACCTTTTGCTTCTTTTAAAACCTTTTTTCTTCTATTTCTAGCGACAGTACCGCCTTTAACTCTTGCCATTTTTTCCTCCTAATATACTACTGTTTTTAATCTTTTTGCGTCTGATTTGCTTAATGTAGAACCTTTTCTTTTCTTTCTGTTAAATTTAGCATCCTTGCTTCCAGTATTGTGTCTACTTGCAGGATTTCCTATTTTACTTGGTCCTCCACTTGCTCTTCTTTTAATTTTTTTACTAGTTGCTTTATGTGTCTTTAATTTAGGCATGATTCCTCCTTATTTTTTTTTGGGTGTTAGTATTATAGACATTGTTTTAAACTCAAATTTTGGTTTAGATTCTATTTCAGAAACTTCTTCTAAAGCTTTAGCGTACCTTAATAGAACTTCTTCTCCTAGTTCGGTATGCGCAAGTTGTCTTCCCTTAAATCTTATTGAAGCTTTAATTTTATTTCCTTTTTCTAAGTATTTTAAGGCATTGTTTACTCTAGTGTTAAAATCATGAATATCTATCGTAACAGATAATCTATATTCTTTTGTTTCAACATTAGTTTCTCTTTGTTTTTTTTCGCTTTCTTTTTGTTTCTTTTTCTTTTCATACTTGAATTTCTTGTAATCCATCAATTTTGCAACTGGTGGTGAAGACCCGGGGTTGATTAAAACTAAATCAAATCCCGCATATTCCGCAAGTACCAAAGCATCTTCTTTTGTCTTTAATCCAAGTTGTTCTCCCTTAGGACCAATAACCAAAAATTGTTTTACATTGATTTGTTCATTAGCGAGCAAATCTTTTTCCCTAATTGCTATAAAAAGCACCTCCAATAAAAAAAGTAAATATCTACATATTCACCCTCAAAAAAACCATAAATTATTAGTTTATATTCGGCTTTTTGACCCAAAACATTAAGTAATCGGGTGAGATATATATCTGCTTTCCTTTTTCAAATTTGATTTAATTATATATTATGTATATTTATATGTCAAGCATTACTTTATAAAAACTAAATATATTAATATTGTTATGGATATAAATACCGCTATAGATCCACTTATTCTTTCTTGTTTAGAAGATTTATTCTTTATTCCTGTTGCGTATCCTAGTAGTAATCCCCCTACTAAGCCCCCTAAATGAGCGGCATTATTTATTCCGGGAGTAATAAGTCCTATTACTATATTTATTCCTATTACTGGTAATATTTGTCTTAACATTACATTACCTAAATATGCTCTATAATTATAGCCAAAGTATAATAAAGCTCCAAATAACGCAAATATAGCACCACTTGCTCCAGCAGATACTGTAACTACGTCTATAAATACTAATGATACTAATGAAGATATTAATATACCACCAAAATATATTATTAAAAATTTTGCTTTTCCAAATAAATTTTCTACTTGAGGTCCAACTACATATAAAGCCCACATATTAAACATTAAATGAATTAATCCAATATGTAAGAACGCTGAAGTAAATAGTCTATAAAATTCACTATTCATTATTATATATGCTTTAGATAAAGCACCAAATTTTATTAATGTACTTATATTTTCACTACCACTACCTAATATATACATCAATATAAATATTAATACATTAATAGCAATTAGAGAATAAGTTATATAGGGTTTATTATTATTTATTAAAGATTGTGCTGATTCAGCTCTTTTCTTATTAGTAGTATTTAAATCGTTAGTTATCTTTGTAAATAATTCTACATCAGGTTTATCTTTAACAAGCTTTTTATCTAAATCAGAGAATGCTGATTTCATTTCTTTTGAATTAAATATATCTTCTTCATTCTTTACTATTACAGGATCAATATTTTCTTCTTTTTTAATATCTACATATTCACTTAAATCAGTAAATATTGATAATGTTTTTACTTTAAATGATAATGTTTTAAGTTTAATTTGATGAACTATTTTCTTTGTTTTAAATAAATCAAAATCATATTGAGTATTATTATGTATATATCCCGTCATTATTCTTACTATTCTATAAGGAGCATCCACATTTTCAAGCCATATTTCATTTTCTACTCCTCTTAGTATTATTGGATTATAACCCTTTTCAGTTATAAAATAATGTAATAGTTTCATTACAATCATATCTTTATCTTTAAAAAGAAGTTGTTCTTTCATTTTTCCTCCTCGACTATACATCTGCCAACAAATACACCATTTGAATTTGATTGTATTATACCTCTTGTTATTCCAGCTCCATCTCCTAATGCATATAGATTTTTAAAATTTGTTTCAAATTTTTCATTAACTATAACTTTATTATTGTAGAATTTACATTCCACTCCATATAGTAAAGTTTCTGCAGAATTAAAACCAGGAGCAACTCCATTTAATGCTTCTATCATTTCTTCAATAGATCTAATAATTCTATAAGGAAGTACTAAGGATAAATCTCCAGGAACAGCATCTTTTAATGTTGGAACAATATTTCCTCTTAGAAGTCTCTCTTCAGTAGTCCTTCTTCCCCGTTTTAAATCACCATATCTTTGCACTAATACTTTACCATCCGCTAGCATATTGGCTAATCTAGCAATAGATTTAGCGTATCCTATTGAATCTTTAAATGGTTGAGTAAATGTTTTAGATACAAGTAGAGCTAAATTAGTGTTATCTGAAGTGGAATCTTTATAAGAATGTCCATTTACTGTTATTAAGTTATCTTCATATCTTTCTATTACAACTTCACCAGATGGATTTTGGCAGAATGTTCTAACAGTATCATCAAATGTTTTACTGTTATATATAAACTTTCCTTCATATAAGTATTTATTTATATTAGCCATTACTTCATTTCTTACTTCTACTCTAACTCCAATATCTACTACAGCTGGAACAGATTCTATATTATGCTTATGACATATATCTCTTAACCATTCAGAACCTTCTCTACCTACTGATAATACTACGTGTTTAGCTTCTATAAGTTCTCCATTAGTAATAACACCTTTTATAGTATTATTCTCTATTACTAAATCATCTACCATTGTTCTAAATTTAAAGTCAACTCCTTTTTTTATTAAGTAGTCTTCAATTTTAGAATATATTTCATAACTTTGATCAGTCCCTAAATGTCTTAAAGGATATATTATTAATTTTAAATCATTTTTAATGGCGTCTAATTCTATTTCTTTTATCTTATCCATATGTTCATTACCATATATTTTATCATCAGCTCCAAAAGATAAATATATAGAATCTACATAATCAATTAATTCTTGAGTTTTTTTATAACCTAAGTATTCTTTTAAATTACCACCAACATCTGGAGATAGAGTTAATTTTCCATCACTAAAAGCTCCTGCACCAGAAAAACCCGTAGTAATATTACAAGGATTACAATTTACACATACTCCAGTTTTTCTCTTAGGACATATTCTATTTTTTATAGAATTACCCTTTTCAATCATTAGAACTTTTAATTTACTATTTCTAACTATTTCTAAGGCAGTAAAAATACCAGAACATCCAGCACCTACTATTACTACATCATATTTTTTCATAACTCCTCCTCATAAATGTTTGGTTCTACAGTAAATTCCATATACTCTTTTGTTTTTGGATGTATAAAACCAATAGTTTTAGCGTGCAACATTTGTCCATAATCATTAATAACACTCTTCTTTCCATATACAGGATCATTTATTATAGAGTGTCCAATATAGTTCATATGTACTCTTATTTGATGAGTTCTTCCAGTATCTAATTTACATTCAATTAAAGTAGCGGTCTTATACTTTTTTAAAACCTTAAAATGAGTAATTGCACTCTTACTATTTATTTCTGTTACAGCCATCTTCTTTCTATCATTTAAGTCTCTTCCTATTGGAGCATCTATTGTACCTGTATCATGATTAATTATTCCATTTACTAACGCTACATATATTCTATTAACTTTTCTATCTTGTATTTCCTTACTTAAATATAGGTGTGTATCATCATCTTTTGCTACTAATAATAATCCACTAGTATCTTTATCTATTCTGTGTACTATTCCAGCCCTATTATTACCGTTATTTAAATTAAAGTGATACATTAACCCATTAACTAAAGTATCGTTATAATG
>CAZKBC010000051.1:0-6079 GCA_964551265.1 uncultured Muribaculaceae bacterium
TTACTGATTGTCCACCAGCTCCACTCGATCTATAAACATCAATTTTAATGTCTGCTTCTTTTATTTCTATATCTACATCGTCATGTTCTGGAAGCACTATTACTGTTGCAGTTGATGTATGTACTCTTCCTTGAGCCTCTGTTTCCGGAACTCTTTGAACTCTGTGGGTTCCACTTTCATACTTTAATTTAGAATAAGCACCATTACCTTTTATTATAGCTTCTACTTGAGAAAATCCTCCAGAAGTTCCTTTTATTTCGTTTATTATTTCTATTTTCCAATTTTGTATTTCTACATATCTAGAATACATATCAAAAAGATCTCCCGCAAAAATATTTGCTTCGTCTCCTCCTGCAGCTCCTCTTATTTCAATAATTACATTTTTCTCGTCATTTGGATCTTTTGGAATTAATAATAATTCTAATTTTTCTTCTAATTCTTGTTTAATAATCATTAATTTGCTTAATTCTTCTTTAGCAAAGTCAATCATTTCTTTTTCTTTTAACATTTCATTAGCGTCATTAATAGAAGCAATCACATTCTTATATTTTCTATATTCTATTACTACTTCTTCTAAGTCTCTTTTTTCTTTTGATATTTTTTTAAGCAAAGAAATATTAGACAAGACTTCGTTTTTTGACAATTCCTTGTCTAACTCTTCATATTTTAATTCTATTTCTTCTAGTCTATTTATCATAAGACTCCTTTTATATTATATCATCTGATTCAATTTCTTCTTCATCTACAATTGTTAAATCTTCCGTTTCTGATATTTCTTCTTCTTCTAAAATATCATCATCTTCTTCAACAATTTCTTCTTCTATTTCTTCGTCTTCTTCTGGTGCTTCTTCATCTTCTTCAATGTCATAATCATCTATTAAATCTATTCCCTCTAAATCATCTAAATCGTCATCATCTAGTATTGTTTTTACTGCATATTTTTCTTTTAAATCCCATTTACCGTTTTCTAATAAATGAAATCTTTTATCTAAATTTAATGATGTATAGAATTCTCCAATAACATCTTGATATTTTTTTTGATCTAATTCTAATAATATACATATTTCTTTAAATAAATCTAATGTTGATTTTGGTTCTTTATCTTCCTTAATTATATTATACGCTATATCTTGATATGATAATTTATTAACTTCAATTTCTCTTTTTTTCATAAATCCTCCTATAATTACTCTAATATCATTAATTTATACTCAAATGTTCCCATATCTTGGTTGTTATTATTTAGATTATATTGAACATAAATGTATTTTTCTTTAATTTCTAATTTTATAGTTTTTACATTTATTTCCATATCTAATCCTAATGATTTTATTTTATGTAAACATGTAATTGTTTCATTTTCTTTAAATTCAAAATTTAAATCATAATCTTCGTTTTTTCTATTTATTATTAATTTATATTTTGATAATTTAACAATAACTTCTAAATCTTCTTCCTCATATTTAATTATATTATTAATTTCATCATAGGTCGCTATTGTCTCTAAGTTTACTGTTTCGTTTTCAGAATTTGTTAATATTGATTTTATTCTTATTTTATTCATTAAGCACTCCTATAAAAAAAATTACATAGGAAATTATATCATAGATTTAAATAAAATAAAGACTTTTTTTAAATAAAAAAAATCTATAATTTTTATAGATTTTTATTTAATTAACATTAATTGTTCTTGTTATTGTGTCTGCTTTATTCCCCGCCTTATCGGAAACATCATAATATATATAATAAGTTCCTCTTATTGTAGTATTTACTTTTCCGCTTGTTGTAAGTCTAGCACTTATATTCCCATCTTCTATGTCAGTTGCGCTTGCTCCTTGTTCTACATAGCTTCCACCTACTACCATATTAATAACGGCATTACCATTTAAAATAATTGTTGGTTTATTTGTATCTGCATTTGTAGTAGCTTTTTCTACTGTGACAAATCTTTTTACTGTTATTGCATTTGGATATGTGTAAATAACTTCATATACTCCTTCAGTATTAGTATCTATATCTGCACCTCCAAATATATTTGCATGGTGAAGATTAATAACTGTAGAAGCAACCGTATTTAAAATTACTGCTCCATACTCATAATAAGTTGAATTTGTTCTTATTTTGAGTTCTTTTGGCCCTTTTAATGCGATTATTGGTTTTGTGCTTTGAGACGAATCATATTTAGCATATATTTCTCGATCTATTAGATATAATATTACATAATGGTCATTATCAATATTTGTTTTTTCATTTATCTTTAAATCTTTTTCTTTTATATATCCTTTATCTAATAATGTACTTACTGTAACAGTTACTATATTATTTGTATCAATTGTGGGAATCTCAGATTTATAATTTTGATAATATAATATAGCTGAATCTTCCAATAATCTAACTTGAGAATCAGATGCAAACTTTTTTGCAAAGGTCAAATCAACATCTACTAGAGATACTACAATAGTTATCAATATTCCAAAAAGAATAACAACCGCTAATACTTCTACTAAAGTAAATCCTTTTTTGTTCATAAACCCTCCTATATTACATATCATCTGTGACTATTACGTTTCTTGTTATAGTTCTTGAATTACCATAAACATATTGTAATTCATATACTCCTTCAATTGAAGTGTTTACACTTCCTGATGTTGCTTTAATATCAGAATTTGTAGATACTCCATCTGTTCCAATAGCCCCTGGATCATTATATGCTGTATTTAATTTAACTTTATCATTAAAAAAACCTTTTAAAGTAATTTTAGCTTTTGAGCTTTGCTCTATATCATAAATAACACTAATATTATTATTATAATTAAGGGTTACATAAACAACATCATCTAAAAACAAAGGTTTCTTCGTGTTGGGATTCATTAAATTCTCTTCTATATATTTATTATCTATTAAAGATTTTAATGTAATGTTGATGAACCCAAATCTATTTAGCTCATCTAAATCTCTAATATTATCAGTAACATATTTTTTTGTAGCATATTCAATATTCTTAACTAAAGTGTCTGTAGCCTTTACTCTTGATTCTCTCATTCTACTACTTATTAAAGGTACCGTAATAGTAAGTAAAAGCATTATTATTATTAGTACCGCTAAAAGTTCTATAAGAGTAAATCCTTTTTTATTCATAAACCCTCCTTGATAGAAGATAATATATTATATACGACTATTTTTCAATCTTAATTATTATTTGATATAGTCTTTCGAAATCAAATTCCTCAAAATCTATTTTAACGCCACTATTCTTTACGGATTCTACTACCTTCTTAATTATGTTCTTTGCATTAGCAATATCTTGATTTGGCTCTTCCTCTGGTTCTTTAATATCAACGATAAACCTGTTTTGTGGAACGGTTTCTTCTTGATATTTAATCTCTGTTTGAGGTGGAGTTTGAACAACATCTGGTTTTAATAATTGTTCAATGTTAAAACCTCCATCTATATTTTGTCTGTTTGTTGAATTTACTTGAACTTCCGAATGGTTTTGTTTTATAATTGAATCTATATTAAAACTATTACTATTGTTATTTGAATTATTATTTAAATCCGGTTTTGTTTTTTGAGGTTCAAGACTAGAACCCGGAACTAAATATTTATCTTCAATATCTATTTTAGGTATTACATATGGACTTGATTTTATTGTTGAAGTATCCTTAAATAATTGTGCTTCAAGATTTGAATCAACATTACTTAATTTATTTATTAAATCCCTTTGTGGGTTAATATCAACATTATTATGTGGTTCAGGTGTAATGTTTGGAATAGTAAAAGCTTCTACATTATTATTTTGATCTATTAAAACAAATGGCTTTGGAGCATTTATTTGTTGCTCTTCGACTTTCTTTAAATCATTTAAATTGAAATTATTAATATTACTTACATTATTAGTTTCAGATGAAGTTATTATATTATCCAAATTAATCTCTATTGGTTTTGGAATTTGTTGAGTGTCTTCAATAATTAGTTGTTCATTATCGAGAGTTTCAATATTTCTATTAGGTTCAATTGGTTTTTCAATTTGAATAGTTGAATCTGTTTTTGGAATAGAAATATCTTCTATTATTTCTTCGCCAAATCTCTCTTTAATAATATCATCTGTTTCTTTAACAGTAAGTTTCTTGTTTATTATTTCTTCCAATAATTTTGTTTGTTCTTCTAAATCTTTTACTGTAAGAAGGCTTCTTGCGTGTCTTTCAGATATTTGTTCTTTCATCAAGGCATCTTGAACAATTTCATTTAGTGATAATAATCTTAATTTGTTTGCAATATATGATTGGCTTTTTCCTAATCTAGTTCCTAATTGTTCTTGAGTTATCCCTTTTTGTAATAATTTTTTAAATGCCCTTGCTTCTTCTAAAGCTGTCATTTCTTTTCTATGTAAATTCTCTACCATTGCTACTTCGGCACTTTTATTATCGTCAAAATCCACAATTATTGCAGGAACTTTTACTAATCCCGCTATTTGAGATGCTTTATATCTTCTTTCTCCAGCAATTATTTCATATTTATCGCCGAGTTTTCTTAATATTAATGGTTGAATTATTCCGTGTTGTTTAATAGAATCTGATAATTCTATTAAAGATTTTTGATCAAAATTTAATCTTGGTTGAAATCTATTAGGAATAATTTCATCTAAAAATATCTCTTTAATCTCCTTATCAAAATTGTCACTCATATTAACTCCACCTTTTATTCTTATAACTTTAATAATACTAAAAAAAAAGAAAAAATACAACAATTTTTCTTTTATAAAGGTCTTTCTTTAATTATTTTATATTTTCTTGGATAAATTTGATTAGTCTTTTTTAACTTTCTTATCTTAATTAAAGTTCTTTTGCTATTTTCAATTGGTAAATTAAAATTAAATATTTTTTCTATTTTAGAATCTAATTTTAACAAAAAGTTGGTATCTTTTAGTTCATCAGAAATTTCACTCTTCATTGGAATAAAATATCCGTTTACTTTTAATAATGGTATACATAGTTCAGATATGATGTTTAACTTCGATACAGCTCTACATGTTACTAAATCGTACTTTTCTTTATTATTGTTTGAGAAATCCTCTACTCTATCGTTTATTACCTTTATATTTGTTAAATTTAATTCTTTTATTACTTGATTTAAAAAATTGGTTTTTTTAGTTACAGAATCAATTAAAGTAACTACTAAATTTGGAAACATGATTTTTAAAACCAATCCCGGAAAACCTGCCCCACTTCCTATGTCGCAGACTTTTAGATTATCTTTTAAATCTATAGATTTTACTAACGTAATGCTATCATAAAAATGTTTTAGATAAACTTCTTTTTCTTCAACAATAGATGTAATATTTATTTTACTATTGTAATCAATCAACATTCTATAATATTTTTTTAATTGATTAATTTGATTATCATTAATATCTACATTTAATAATTTTAAATATGTAATAAATTCTATCTCACTCATCTTTAAAATACCTTTTCATATACACTAATAATATTGATATATCTGATAAATTAACTCCGCTTATTCTACTAGCTTGACCAATAGATTTTGGTTTTATGATCTTTAATTTTTGTCTAGCTTCAGACGCTAAGTTCTTAATATTATCATAATCCATATCATCAGGAATTTTCTTATATTCTAATTTCAACATATTCTCTGCATTTTTTGTGGCTTTCTTTATATAACCTTCATATTTTATAAATATTTCTATTTGTTCTAATTCTTCTTTAGAATAATCTTTATTAAAAAGATTACTAATATTAAATATACTTGATTCTGGGTGTTTTAAATAATCATAGATTGTTTCTTTATTATTTATTTTTATTATTTTTGAAGTAATTAATAATTCATCGATGTTTGTTTTCTTATTTATAAAATTCATATATCTATTTTGATCAATTAATCCAATCCTATATCCATGTTCTGTCAATCTTAAATCTGCATTATCATGTCTTAACAATAATCTAAATTCTGCTCTAGAAGTCAATAATCTATAAGGTTCGCTTGTACCTTTTGTAATCAAGTCATCGATAAGTACACCTATATACGCTTCGTTTCTTTTTAATACAAGTGGTTCTTTTTT
>CAZKBC010000052.1:0-6019 GCA_964551265.1 uncultured Muribaculaceae bacterium
GGTTTTTGATCCATAGGTCCCATTCTAGTTCTTGAACTACCCACTAATATATCACTTTTTAAATAGGTACCTGTTGTAAGAATTACAATATTTGATGTTATTCTTTTTCCATTATCTAAAGTTATTCCTTTAATGGTATTGTTTTCTATTATTAAATCTTCTACCATTCCTTCAATTAATGATAGATTTGATTGATTTTGAAGTGTTTTTAACATTTCCTTTGGATAAGTAATTTTATCAGCTTGACATCTTAGACTTCTTACTGCAGGACCTTTTCCAGTGTTTAACATTTTCATTTGGATTAAAGTCTTATCAGCACATTTTCCCATTTCTCCGCCTAATGCATCTATTTCTCTAACTACTATTCCTTTTGCACTACCACCAATAGATGGATTACATGGCATTTGAGCAACTACATCAAAGTTTCCGGTTATAAGTAATGTCTTATGAGATAAACGCGAAGTAGCTAAAGCTGCCTCGCATCCTGCATGTCCACCACCAACAATAATAATTTCAAAATCCATAATAATCACCTATTTCGAGTTAAGATTATAATATATATTTAATAATTAAACAATATTACTAAAAAGTTTTTATAGGAACAATAAGTTGAACTAAATTATCGTCTTCTGGAGATTTTATTATAATTGGTTTAATTTCTCCACTTAGTAATAGTAGTGTTTTTTCTCCCTTTACCGTTCTAAGTGCTTCCATCATATATCTTGATGAATATGATATTTCTAAAGATTTTTCATTATTTTCTTCTAAACTAATTCTTTCTTCTATTTTTCCTATTTCTTGAGATGTAGAACTTATTATTACTTCTTTGTTTTTTATTTCCATTTTTATTACATTTTTATCTTTCTCTGATGTTAATAAAGATGCTCTATCTATTGCATTATATAATTCTTCAGTATTAACATATAATTTTAATATTGAGTCTATTTTAATTAATTTACTTGTATCTGGATATGATCCATTTAATAACCTTGATTGAAATAAAATATTATCAAATTTAAATAATATATTATTAGAAAAAATATGAATTTCTATCTTTTTATCATCATCATTTATTATTTTTGAAAGTTCTATTAAATTTTTTCCAGGAACTACTATATTAACTTCTTCTTCCATTTTTTCTTCTATATCTATAGTTTTTTTAGCTAATCTATAAGAATCAGTCGCAACACAATCCATTTTTTTATCTTTAATTTTAAAATTAATACCTGTTAAAATTGGTCTTGATTCTTGATTTGATATTGCAAAAGAAGTTTGAAAAATAATATTTTTTAATACAGTTTTATCTATTTTAATTGGAATAGGACTTAATTCTAGTGTTTTATCTGGAAATTCATCTGGATTCATTCCATTTAAATTATATTCTCCATTTGATGTACTTATTGTTAAATTTAATCCATCTGTAATTATTTCTATTAATTCACTTGGAATCTTTCTTATTAATTCAATAAAATATCTTCCTATTATTACTATACTTCCTTGATTATTAATTTTTTCTATGTGTTCTTTGTCTATAAATGATCTAATAGTTATATCATTATCACTACATGTAAGAAATAGTCCTTCTTTATTTAAATCTAATTTGATTCCTCCTAATATAGGAATAATATTCTTATTTGAAATTGCTTTAGATACATTATTTAAGTTTTCTAAAAGTAAATCTTTTTTTACTATGAAATTCATTTTTTATTTATCCTTTCTTTTTCTATTTTATTATTATTATTATACTTATTATTGTGGATAACTATATAATTCCTTTTATTTAATAAGTTTTATTTGAAGGTTATTAACATTATTTAAGCTTCTTTTTTAACTGTTCAATAGTATTTTTAAAATCTTTATTCTTATTTATCTCATCTTCTATTTTTCCACATGCATGTATTATAGTAGTATGATCTCTACCTCCAAATTCAATACCAATTCTAGGAAAGCTTTCATCTGTCATATTTCTCGATAAATACATAGCAACTTGTCTAGGAAAAGATATATTATTTGTTCTTTTTTTAGAATTCATATCTTCTAATGTAATTTGGTAAAAGTCACAAACTATTTTTTGAATTTTTTGAATACTATTTTTCATATAACTTGTTGAATTAAGATAATCACTCAAAGCTTCTTTTGCAACATCTAATTCAATTTTCTCTTTGTTAAACATAGCAGTATACGCAAATAATCTATTTAATGCACCTTCAAGTTTTCTAACATCAGAAGTACAATTATTTGCAATAAATATTAAAACATCTTCTGATATAGGTTTCGCTATTTCGTGTGCACTTAATTTCTTTTTTAGTATTTCTATTCTAAGTTCATAATCAGGAGGAAAAATATTAACTGCAAGACCCCAATTAAACCTAGTTCTCAATCTTTCTTCTAGTAATTTTAAATCATCTGGTGATCTATCTGATGAAATAATAATTTGTTTACCTTCTTGATGAAGTTCATTAAAAGTATGAAAAAATTCTGTTTGACTTTCCGTAGCTCCCGCTAAGAATTGAATATCATCTACTATTAACACATCAATATTTCTATATTTATTTTTAAATGTTTCTATATGTTCTATATTATTTTCATCATTTTTTCTTTTATTTATAGAAACAAAGTCAGATTTAAACTTATCACTGGTAATATATAAAACTTTTTTATTAGTTGTTTCAACTATATAATTTCCTACAGCTTGCATTAAGTGTGTTTTACCTAATCCACTACTTCCATACAAGAATAAAGGATTATATGCTTTTCCCGGTCTTTCTGCAACAGCAAATGCTGCAGTAAAAGCCATTCTATTTGTTTCACCAATTACAAATGTATCAAAAGTATAATTAGGATTTAAGTTGGCTTGAATTGGATTATTAAAAGGTACGCCTTCTTCTATCTTATCGATCTTTTTATCATTTATTTCTTCTTCTAATAAGAATTCAAATTCAAAATTAGTACCTGTTAATGAATTCATATTTTCTTTTATTAAATCATAGTATGTTTCTGATAGAGTTTTTTTGTGTAGATTCATTGGAACTATAATATACATTTTTTTGTTTTCTAATTTATATAGTTTTGTTTCACTAAACCAAGCATCAAAAGCTATTGATACAAGTTTTTCTTTCATTAAATTTAAAAAATTCAACCATAATTCTTTTTCATCCATTTTCTTTTACCTCCAATCTCTTTTATAAATATACTATTATTGTAGAACATTTTCATCAAAATTAAAACTATAATGTATAAATTAACAACTTTGTAACAGCTTATCCACAAACTTATCCACAATCATTATCTCATTAAATATAGTAATATTTTAGTTATCCACAAATTTTAGTTATTTATGTTATAAACAAACATATATTTTATAAACAAAGATTGTTAATATGTTGATAATATTTTAATTGACTTTTAACGCTATTACAATTATAATTATAATGTTTTAAGGACAGGAGGATTATTATGAAAAGAACTTTTCAGCCTAATAAGGCAAGAGCAAAGAAAACGCATGGTTTTTTTGCTAGAAAAGAAGCTGGAACTGGAATAATGTCAGCAAGAAGACAAAAACAAAGAAAGAATTTGACAAAATAAAACACCAATATGTGTTTTTTTGTTATGAAGTGGTAAAATCCGATGAAAAAAATAAATATTGTAAAATCCAATGAAGACTTTAATAATATAATTAAAACTGGAAGACAAGTAAAAAACAAATATTTTATTATATATTATTTAGAAAACGAATATATTAATTATAGAATCGGAATAACAGTTTCAAAAAAATGTGGAAATGCAGTTGTTAGAAACAAACAAAAAAGACAACTTAAAAGTATAATAGATGATAATTATGAATCATTAAAGAAATATGATTATATAGTTATTGTAAGAAATACAACTTTAGAACTAAATTTTAAAGAAAAAGAAAAAGCACTAATTGAATTAATAAGCAAAATATAGAGGTAAATATGTACAAGAAAATAATAATGATTTTAATTTTAATGGTTATGTTTACTGGGTGTTCTAAAACTTTAGTAGACAAAAATAATAAACCAGTTAAGTATGAAGCAACACAAATTTGTAAAAATTGTGATTCTATTTGTTTAGAATCAGATAATAAAGCTAAATGTATTGATGAATGTACTGATAAATGCGATCTAGCAAAGAAAAACGAAACTGGTCAAACATTAACAAAGAATATATTATGTAGACCAACAAATAAAGATGTATTGCAAATTTATGAGAATAACAAAGTAAATCTAGAAAAATTATCAGAATGCGATGAGTATAAATTATCTAATAGTGAATATGAAGGATTATGGGATACTGTATTTGTTAAACCATTGGCTTGGTTAATACTAAAATTAGGAACTTTATTAAAAAATTATGGAGTATCTTTAATAATTATAAGTTTATTAATAAGAATAGTGTTGTTGCCAGTAACAAAAAGTACAGCTTTACAATCAGAGAATATTAAAAAAGCACAACCCGAAATTAAGAAACTTGAAAAAAAGTATGAAGGAAAAACAGATCAAGAATCTCTAACTAAGAAGAGTCAAGATACAATGTTAATATATAAAAAATACAATATCAATCCAATGTCGAGTTGTATATTTGCATTGATTCAAATACCTTTGCTATTTGCGTTTATAGAAGCAATAAATAGAACTCCAGCAATATTTGAAGGTAATTTATTAGGATTTAAATTAGGAATGACCCCATTAGTTGCTCTTCAAAAAGGAGCATGGTGGTATATAATAATTGTAATAATACTAGCGGTAATTACTTATTTATCTTTCAAATTAAATAAAACGGCACCAGCAAATGTAGATAACGAAAAACAAATGAATATAATGAATACCGTATTTGTAGTTATGATTATATTTATGTCCTTTTCAATGGCAACAGCAATAAGTTTATATTGGATATCATCAAATATATTCACTATAATTCAAAACTTAGCGGTTAAAAGGAGTGAGGAAAAATGATAGAAGTTCACGAATACTTAGAAAAAAACATCGATGTAGCAAAAGAAAAAATGCTTTATGAATTAGGGGTTTCAGAAAAAGATATTTACTACAAAGAAAGCGAAGAAATATCAGGTGGTATATTCAAATCAAAAAAGCAAAAGATAGAATCAATATTAAAAGATGATGTTATTTCTTATGCAAAACAATTATTAACTGATATTATAGAAAAAATGGGAATTGAAATTAAAATTGAAGCAAAAAAAAGAGAAGAGTTACTAAAATTTAATTTATTTTCTAATAATAATGCGATTTTAATTGGAAAAAACGGAAAAACAATTGATTCTTTACAAACCATTGTAAGAAGTTCTATTCAAAATTTTACTGGTTTTAAAGTAAATATAATAGTAGATGTTGAAGAATATAGAGAAAAACAACAAAGAAATATAGAAAGAAATATAAAAAACATAGCATTTGAAGTTAAAAAAACAGGTGTTCCTGTTTCTCTAGACCCAATGAACTCATATGAAAGAAGAAATGTTCATAGCATATGTAGTCTTATTGCAGGTATTACTACAGAATCTGTTGGAGAAGAACCAGAAAGATATATTATAATTAAAAGAAAAGATTAGAGTATTATTACTCTATTTTTTTTGTTATAATTTGTATGGGTGATTTTATGTATGACACAATTGTTGGAATTTCAACAGCTTTAGGAATTGGAGCAATATCGATAATTAGAGTTAGTGGTAAAGAATCAATAGATTTAGTTAGTAAAATATTTACTAAAGATTTGAATAAAGTAGAGTCTCATACTATTAATTATGGTTATATTAAGGACGTAGATAAAGTTATCGATGAGGTTTTAGTCAGTGTAATGAGAGAGCCTAAAACTTTTACAAAAGAAAATGTAGTAGAAATTAATTGCCACGGTGGAATAACTAGTACAAATAGAGTTTTAAAGTTACTTCTTGAAAAAGGAGCAAGGCTTGCAGAACCGGGTGAATTTACTAAAAGAGCTTTTTTAAATGGTAGAATAGATTTAATCGAAGCCGAATCTATAA
>CAZKBC010000053.1:0-6019 GCA_964551265.1 uncultured Muribaculaceae bacterium
AAATCCTTTTTTGTTTATAAATTCTCCTTGATTAAATTTGTTTTGTATTTATACTTTCTCTACTGAATAGAAATATAAATTATCATCTTTCATTTTAAATGTATATTTATAAGTATTAGCTTTATCAAACATTTCTTGAGATGGAGTAAATGAAAACTTAGCTCTACCTAATATATTATCGGTTTTATCTATATCCATAGTTTTTCTAAATACACAATCTGGTTCTTTAGTAGTTTCATTATATACTACTTGACAAAACGTATATTTAGTAAAAATCTCTAAATAAAAACTTCCTTTATTATATCCCACTATTCTTTGATATATATTGTATCCAACAGTATCTTTACCTGTTAATAATTCACCACAATATTTTTCGTTTTTAAAATTAAAATCTCCTGTTTCGTTATATATAGTTTTATTTATATCACTTACAATAATATCTTTATCAAATATGTTTTTATAATAATCTTTTATTTCTTTTTTATCTACACATATTTCGTTTGGATTACCTAAAGAACTTATTTTATTAGCAAACCCTTGAAGCGCTAGATTTAATATAACTTCTTTATCCATATCTTTTACTAATATTTTATCTTGTTTAAAATAATAGCCAAAGTAATTACCACTAAAGTCTGTATTAAATAAATGAATAGTATTCTTTAAAAAAGTATCGTTTAGTTTAGGATGTACTTGTTCTCCTATTACACCTGATTTAACCGGAACATATTGTCCTTCTATATTAATTTCATCTTCTTTAAACGTATCATCTTCTATTATTTCTTTACTAACATTTTTATTATTAAGATTGTTTTCTTTTTTTGCAAACAAATTTGGAAATGTTAATAAAGCAGTCATTACTAAACATCCTACTACAAGTACTACAACAGTAATTGTTTGAAACGAATCTCTTTTATACATATACACCTCTATATTAATATTATACAATTATAATTTTATTACATAATAAAAAAGCAAGTAAACTTTACACTTACTTTACTTGGTAATATTACCATTCATATCTATATTTACTAAATATTCTTTAGATCTTGTATTTAAATTGTTTATTACTTCAGAATATATTTCATTAGTTTTATCTAATATATTTGCTTTGCAACTACTTATTAATATAGGATATACCTTCATAGATAGAAGTTTTTTATTATCTAAATTTATCTCAAATAAACCTGTTCTACTTGAATTAGTATCATTAATTAAGAAATTAAAATTACCTATACTGTAAAATATTGGTTTATCATTATAATACTCTATTCCCTGTAAAACATGAGGGTGATGTCCTATTAGTATATCCACTCCACTATCTATTAATTTATGAGCTAACTCTGCTTGTAATTCCTTTGGATAATTTGTATATTCTGTTCCCCAATGTACATTATAAATTATATAATCACATTTACTATCTTCTTCTTTTATCTTATTAAATATTACATCATAATAATCTTCAGTAAATGCCGCAACTCCCCCATTATCATCAGATGATGCCCAGTATTTAAACCCTAATATTGAAGTAGAAGCCATAAAACATAATTTAATATCATTTACTTCAATTAATACTTTATCTATTGCTTCATTTATATTTTTACCTGCTCCAACATGCTTAATACCATACTTATCTAAATTTGTCATAGTATCTAAAAAAGCATCATAACCATAGTCTAAAACATGATTATTAGCGATTGTTACAATATCTATACTTGAATTAACTAATCCTTCTAAAGTAAATGGTTTACTTCTAAATCCATATCCTTTAGGTTTAGTAGATGAACCTTTATCACTAACACTAGTTTCTAAATTAATCATTGCTATATCGCTTGTTTTAAAATATTCACTAACATGTTGCCAAGGATAATCAACTCCATTAGCATTTATATAATTCTCAAAAAATAAATCCATTAAAACATCCCCACCAAACATTAGTTTAGTTATTTTATTTGTATTTATTTTATAATTATTATCATCTATTATTAATTTATATTCTTTATTAGGTTCTAAGTTATCTATTTCATTATTAATATTTAGAATATCTTCTTTTATTAATTTGTCTTCTAAATATAACTTATAGTTCTTATTATCTATATTTGATGAAAAAGAAATACTACTTGAAGTAGTTTTTATATTATCTATTATTATTAGTTCTTTTTCTACTACTATTTCTTTGTTAGTACAGCCACATAATAATATTATAAATATAAGAAATATCTTTTTCATAATACTCCTTTTATACTTGCTTTTCTAAAGCATCTTTAGCTGCATTTTGTTCAGCTTCTTTTTTAGTACTTCCCTCACCTTTTCCATAAATTATTTCTTCTACTTTTACTATAGCTTTAAATCTTTTATCGTGAGCAGGACCAGTTTCTTCTGTAATAATATATTCTATTTTTTTATTATCTATTTGTATTTTTTCTTGAAAAGAAGATTTATAATCTTTAAAGTACATTTCATTTTCAGTCATACTAGATATAAGCGTATCATTAACAAATCTCTTAGCAACATTTAATCCTTGATCCATATATATAGCGCCTACAAAAGCTTCATATGCGTCCGCTAATATTGCTTTTCTAAATTTACCACCAGATAATTCTTCGCCTTTTCCTAGTTTTATATATTCATTAAAATTAAGTGCTAAAGCATATTCATATAGTGCATTCTCACATACATATGAAGCTCTTAATTTAGTCATATCTCCTTCTTCTAAATCCATATGTCTATACAAATATTCACTTACTATTAAGTCAACTACTTTATCCCCTAAAAACTCTAATCTTTCATAACTACTCTTAATATTATTCTCATTTGAATATGAAGTATGCATAAATGCTTGTTCATATAATTCCATATTTTTAGGTTCAATATTGTATTGTTCTAGTACTTTCATAAATCCTCCGTAAACACATTTTTATTATACCACATATTATTTATGATATAATTACAATAGGTGATTAAATGAAACATATAATTATTCTGCTCATTAAAATATATCAATATATACCTGGTCCTTGGCATAATTCTTGTAGACATATACCTACATGTTCTAATTATTCAATAGAGGCACTAAGGAAATATGGAACAATTAAAGGATTAAAATTAACTATAAAAAGATTATCCAAATGTACTCCTTGGGGTACAATAGGAATAGATAAAGTACCAAATAAGGAGGAAGTATGAAAAAAATATTTATATTATTAATATCTATAGTATTATTCTCAGGTTGTAGTGTTGCTACTAACTCTTTAGAAAATATTATTATATATACTTCTACTTATCCAGTTGAATATATTACTACAGAGTTATATGGTAATCATAGTAGAATATTTAGTATATATCCTAATGAAATTATTGATGTTACTGATACATTATTAGATGATTATAGTAAGAGTGATCTATTCGTATATAATGGACTATCAAATGAAAAAAATTATGCTGTTAAGATGTTAAATAAAAATAAAAAGATAATGATAATAGATGCCGCTATGGGAATGGAATATACTTATTCAATTGAAGAATTATGGATAAATCCATCTAACTTCTTAATGCTAGCGCAAAATATTAGAAATGGATTTAAAGAATATATAACTGCTTCATATTTAACAAATGAAATAGATGATAACTATGAAAAGATTAGACTAGAAATATCTGAATTAGATGCCGATATTAAAATAATGGTAGAAAACTCTGAAGATAAAAATATATTGGTTTCTAATGATGCATTATCATTCTTTGATAAATATGGGCTTACAGTTACATCTTTAGATAAAGAAACAGAACTATTTGATAAGAGAAAGAATGATGCATTAGAATTAATAAAAAAAGGTACTATAAAATATATAATAGTATTTAAAGATGAAGTATTAAGTGATGATTTAGAGAAGTTTATTACTGATAATAAGATTGAAAAGATTATATTTGATACCGCAATTATAGAACCAGAAGACAGTAATTACATAGATATTATGTATAAAAATATTGAAGAAATAAAAAAGGAATTATATTAATAATTCCTTTTACTTTAAATTTTTTCAGCTAATACTTGATAGAAAGCTTGTTCATGTGAGCATACTGGACATACTGTAGGTGCTGTTGTTCCTTTATGTACATATCCACATTCTCTACATACCCACTCTACTGGTTCTTCTTTTTCAAATACTTTACCCATTGTAACATTTCCAAATAATTTTCTATATCTTTCTTCATGTCTTTTTTCAATAGAAGCAATATTTTCAAATAATTTTGCTATTTCTAAGAACCCTTCTTTTGCAGCTACTTCTTCAAATTCTTTATATAATTTAGTCCATTCTTCATTCTCACCTTTAGCAGCAAAATCTAAATTTTCTGAAGTTGTTCCAATATCACCAGCTGGGAATGCTGCAGTAATTTCTACAGTTCCACCACCTAATTTTTTATAAAACAAAGATGCATGTTCTCTTTCATTTTCTGCTGTTTCTAAGAATATAGCGGCTATTTGTTCATAACCTTCTTTTTTAGCTTTTGATGCATACATTGTGTATCTCATTCTAGCTTGACTTTCACCTGCGAAAGCCTTTAGTAAATTTTTTTCAGTTTGAGTTCCTTTTATCATATTTCCTCCTTCAATAAGACCTCTAATTTTTCTTTTAGGTAATAAACTTCTTTACAACCCATAAATATTATAACATCATTTTTATAAAATAATAATGGTTTTACTATTTCTAAATTATTATTATCTAAAAAATTATCAATATTTAAATAATTACCATTATCTAATAAGTTTAATATTAAATATGGATCTACTCCTTTATAATCTTCTTTAGTTTCTCTATCACTTAATATATCTGTTACAAACACTACATCTGAATACTTTAAACTATTAGCGTATTCCTTATATAGTTTTTGAGTTCTAGAGAATGTATTTTCAAAAAATACAGATACTATTTTCTTATTTGGATACTTTTGTTTAGCAGAATCAATTGCTGTTTTTATTTCCGTTGGATGATGTGCATAATCATCTATAAGTATAGTATTATTTACAATTGTTTCTTTAAATCTTCTTTTAGCTCCTTTAAAATCTAATATATGTCTTTTTATATCTTCTATGTTAACTCCATTAATATAACAATATATTATAGATGCTGCTGAATTTAATACCATATGCTTTCCATATAAACCTATTTTAAAGTTACCTAGTATTTGATCCTTATAAGTTATATCAAATGATGATCCTGTTTCATCTAGTATTAAATTACTAATTATTACATCATTATTATCATTAAAGCCATAATATATAACATCTCTATCGATTATACTTCTTACATTTAAATCATCTCCACACGCTATTATCATATTCTTAGCGTGTCCTAAAAACTCTTTAAATGCATCTTTTATATCATCTAAATCTTTAAAGTAATCTAAGT
This sequence comes from uncultured Muribaculaceae bacterium, assembly GCA_964551265.1. Classification (GTDB taxonomy): domain Bacteria; phylum Bacillota_I; class Bacilli_A; order RF39; family UBA660; genus JAAYGD01. The sequence continues at coordinate 5,406 of CAZKBC010000053.1, forward strand.
GATCCATATCTATATTTGTAATAATAATATCATTAGGATAATAATTAAGAAAGTTTCTTTTAAATTCACAAGCTTCCATAATAAATCTATCATTACTTTTACTAGCATATCCAGTTCCATCCCCTATTAAGTAATTAGTTCCTATAGTATTATTCATAATATATGAAATCATAGATGTAGTTGTAGTCTTTCCATGTGTTCCACAAATTGATAGTGTATTATATTTACTTACTATTTCACCTAATAACTCTGGATATCTGTATATTTTTAAATTTAATTCTTTAGCTCTTATTAATTCAATATTTGAATCATCAAAAGCATTACCCGCTACTATTACAAAGTCTTCTTTAATATTATTAGAATCAAATGCTAATATATTAATATTCTTAGCTCTTAAGGCATCTTCTGAATACAAATGATGAGTAACATCAGATCCTTGTACATAGTGTCCTAAATCATATAATAGTTGTGCTAAAGCACTCATTCCAGAACCTTTAATACCTATAAAATGATACTTCACTATATCCACACTCCAAATCCAATACCAGCCATTGCTAGTAATAATCCAACTACCCAAAATAATTTAACTATATCTGGTTCCGTCCATCCTAATT
>CAZKBC010000054.1:0-5891 GCA_964551265.1 uncultured Muribaculaceae bacterium
AAAGAAACTTTGTACAACAATAATATTACATCTTTACAAGAATATATTCAACTTGTAGAAGAATGGATAATATTTTATAACACTAAAAGGCTTAAGTCAAAAGTTAAACAAAAGATAAAAACTTACTCAAAAAGAGAAAAGTAAAAATCTTTTCTCTTTTTAATATACTCGGTTTTTTTATTAATGTCTCCTAAATGGGGTGCACTTCATTATTAGAGTTTATTCATTTCTTTTTAGGAAAGCTAATTTTAAATTTTCATATAAGTCATCATCTTCAACATAATCCATTACTGGCACATCTTCGACAATTTTCTCTTTTACTATATCGAACTCCCCTGTAGGAGTATCATCTTTTTTTAGTTTAGCAACGTATAGATAATTATCTCCATTATATTCGATTTTATCTAGTACTAAAAAACTTGAACCATCCATCATATCAATTATTTGATCTACACTAACCATATTTTACTCCTTTTTATTTCATAATAGGGTTTAATTCAGCTTCTCTTTGTTCTCTTCTCTCTCTTCTTTCGGAAAATCTTCTATTTACATAATTTACCACAGAATCTATTAATTGTCTTGGTGCATTTCTAATTCTAATAGCTACTTGATCTCTACGTAATCTAATTCTTTCATTTCTTTCTTCCGATTCGATTAAACGAACTCTATCTCTTTCAGCTTCATTAGAATTGTCTCTAAAATATGCTTCTTGTTCTCCAGATACCAATCTACTTGTATCACCATTATAATTAGGATTTAAACGTTTTTCTCTATAACTTGGAGCATAACCATACTTTTCAATGAAATCCAAAGTAAATCCATCAAATACTCTCTCATCTTTATCTGAAACTACTTCAGGAGTAGGAACTGGTATAGATGGCAAACTTTCATCTTTAATTATAATATCAGTGTTTTCAACCTTTTCCGGTTCTACTTCAGGTAATTTTGGTAGTTCTTCTCCCGGGTTTACAACTGGTAAATTGTTATTAGGCATTTCTACAGGTATTGTGTCTGACATTTTATTATTTGGCATTTCGTTTGATATTTTATCTGGCATTTCATTTTTATTGATAGTATCTTTTTCTTCTTGTTTAGGTCCTTTTTTACCATATGAATCGATATGAGTTAACATAGCTTGTAATTCACTTAATTCTTTCATATCTCTACTTAATTGTTCCATATTCATATAATCTATATCTTTTTTTGCTTTTATTGTTTTTATTTCTTGATTTAGTACTCTAACAATATCGTTATTTGTTTTTATATTTGAATTGTTATTATTAATTGAATTTGTTAATTGGTAAATTTCTTTTTCAAAATAACTAATAAAGGCTAATCTTTCTCCTCTAGCTCTTCTTTTTTCTTCAAGTTCTTCTTTATGTCTAGCTAAATCTTCATCATTAGCACTTAATACCTTAATATCAATTTTTAATATTTCCTCATCTACTTTTTTTAATTTATTTTTTTCTTCTTTTAATAATTCTTTTGCTTCGGCTAGATTAACTTTATCTTCTTCTACTTTTTGTTTATAGTCTTGTGTTCCTTTTCTTAATTTTTCTATTTCTGTTTTCATCATATAATATTCAAAAAGATCTGCGCTTTTCTTAGCATCAGAATAATAATAGCTTTCCGCTAAATTGCCAACTAAATTTCCATTAGCGTCATAAGATATTTTACTATATCTTTCATCGATTACGTTTCCTTCTTCGTCGTAGGTTATTTTATTAAACCTTTCTTCAATTTCAGAAATTCTTTTCTTTAATGCATCTCTTAATTTATTTTGAACAGAATCCATATTAGGTGTTGTTTCACCAGCCATAGCATTTGTAAAATCAAAAGTTAAATCTCTATTTTCATTCATAATTTAGCCTCCCCAACTGTAATTATTATATCACAAAAAATATATATTACAATATTTTATTAGAAACCCGTATTAAATCTTTCCTTATTTCTATTTATTTTTAATATACATCCATCAATTATTTCTTTTTCTGTAAAATTTAATATTTTACCTAAGTTTATTAAATTAGAAAATATATCTTTTATTATTTGTTTATCAAGATTATTATTTAAACTAGATACTAATTTAAATAATAATTTAAATTGAGTAATAATATTTTTTTCAGAAACAATTTTGAAATCATCTTCCATTTCTATTTTTACCATATTACAAAAATATAATGCCATAATAACACAATCAGCATATTCATCCATTATTATTTCTTTTGAACTAGGAGCTTTATTTGACCAATATTTAAAACATCTTGTTTCGTTTGCTAATTCTCCAAGTTCTACTAACAATTCTACTATATTCTTTTCTATAATATCTTTATCAAAATTATTATATAGAACATGAAACATACTATCTAATTTTTTATTTTCTTCATATAAATATTGAAATATATTCATAAAACCTCATAATAAATGGTGGAGCCGATGGGAATTGAACCCATGTCCGAAAATGATCCCGGTAAGACGTCTACAAGTTTATTAAGATTTAAATTTAATCGATATTATAAATCTTAATAAAGTATATCGACGATTCTAATAATTTTCTTCAACCCACTTAGAAGATAGATTGATATATCTTACTTTAATGAACCCTTAAATTCCATCGTAAGCAAATAGAAAGTAAAGGCTTAGCTGCTTATTAAGCGAAAGCTAAATTTGTATTTCTGTTTCCAGTTATTTTAATTTTTGGATTTGACGCATACCTTACGACTTGCAATCTTAGCATTAGCATTCCCGTCGAAACCAAGACGGCCCCACGTAATCTAGATTATATCATAAAAGAAGAAAAACAACTAAATTAGTTGTTTTTTCTAAGTTCTCTTTCTATATCTCTCTTTTTAATTGTTTCTCTTTTATCAAATTCCTTTTTACCCTTTCCTACGCCAATTAATATTTTAGCTTTTCCTCTTACAAAATACATTTTAAGAGGTACTAGAGTAAATCCATCCATATTCAGTTTTGAGTTTAATTTTAGAATTTCTCTTTTTTTAAGTAATAATTTTCTTGTTCTAGTTTCTTCATGATTAAAAATGTTCCCTTTTTCGTAATGTGAAATATGTGCATTAAGCAAGAATACCTCATTGTTTTTTACTATAGCATAACTATCTTTTATATTACATTTTCCTTCTCTTATTGATTTAATTTCTGTTCCTTTTAAAACAATACCAGCCTCATATGTTTCTTCAATAAAATAATCATATCTTGCCTTTCTATTTTCAATTTCCATTTTAATCACCAATTCCTTTTGTAACTATATTAAATCAAAATCTATTGTTCTTTCTTCTTTTGATGCTCCCGCTACTTTAACTTTTAATTTATCTCCTAATTTATATTTCTTACCTTTATCTTTTCCAGTAAATGTTTGAGAATTTTGATCTAGTACAAAATAATCATCTCCTAGTTCACTTACTCTAATAAATCCTTCTATTAAGTTCGGTAATCTTACAAATATTCCTGAAGGTATAAGACCCGATATAATACCCTCGTATTCTTCTCCTATATGACTTGCCATATATTCTGCCATCTTCATATCGTTTACATCTCTTTCACACTCTATAGCGTCTCTTTCTTTTGTAGAAATGTGTTCACAAACATATTTTAAGTCTCCATATTTATTTTCAAAATTATTCTTTAAGTAACCCTTTAATAATGTATGTATTACTAAATCGGAATATCTTCTAATTGGACTAGTAAAGTGAGTATATATCTTACTAGCAAGACCAAAGTGTCCAATATTCTCTGTACTATATGCTGCTTTTTGCATTGATCTTAAACCTAGTTCAGATATTATTTCATAGTCAGCATTTTCTTTTAAAGATTCTAATATTTGTTGAATAAACTTTGGAGTTATATTTCCCCTAGTTCCTTTAACATTATGACCAAGACTACTTATCATAGATAAAAAGTTTTCTATTTTTTCTTCTTTTGGTATACCATGTACTCTATATATAAATGGATATCCTAACCAAAATACATATGTTGCGACAGTTTCATTAGTAATAATCATAAAATCTTCTATTAATTTTTCGGCTATTCCTCTTTCTCTTACCTTTACATCTATTGGTTTTCCAGATTCATCAACTACTATATATGGTTCATCAATATCAAAATCTATATAACCATTTTTTACTTTTGCTTTTCTTACGATTTGTGATAGTGCTTTCATTTTATTTAATGATTCTATAAAAGGTTCATAACCCTCTACATTCTCATCCTTTTCAATTATTAAATTTACTTTATTATAAGTCATTCTTTTTTTAGAATTAATAACACTTTCATATAAGTCATATTTTATAACAGTACCATTATTATCTATTTCCATATCACAAGTAACTGTTAATCTATCTACCCCTTCATTTAAAGAACATATTCCATTAGATAATTTATGTGGAAGCATCGGAATAACTCTATCAGTAAGATAAACACTATTAGCTCTATTAAACGCTTCCTCATTTAGATTTGAACCTGGTTTAACATAGTTACTTACATCCGCAATATGAACTCCAAGTTTATAATTTCCATTATCTAATATTTTTATAGATACAGCATCGTCAAAGTCTTTAGCGTCATCTCCGTCTATAGTAAATATTTCTTCATTTCTTAAATCTACTCTATTAGTATATTCGCTTTCTAATACATTATCACTAATTGTATTAACATCTTCTAAAACTTCTTTTGGAAATATATCATTTATATTATGTTCATATACTATTTGTAATATATCAATTCCAGGATCGTTTTTATGACCCAATATTTTTATTATTTTTCCTTTATATATATTACCTTGTACTTGTTCATAAGGCTCTACTAAAACTATACTTCCAGTCATAGCGTTATTTCTTTGGCTATTTTCAACTACAATATTTAATCTTACTTTATCAGTATCTATCTTAACTTTATATTCATTACTATCAAATAATAATTCTCCAACAACATTCTTTAGTTCTCTATTAATTACCTTTACTACTTTTCCTTCTTCTTTGTTAATCTTCTCAACTGCCACTAAATCATTATGTATAGCATCATTCATATTAGAAGCATTAATATATATATCTGGTGCATCTTCTAATATTAGAAAACCAAATCCTTTTCTATTAACGGATAATCTACCCACAAATAAATGCGTATATTTAAACAAAGTGTATTTACCACTATTTGTTTTGTATACAAATCCATTTAACTCCATTTCTCTAATTAAATTACATATATCAGTAAGAGATGTTTCATTATCTGCTCTTAATATATCAAATAACTCGTTTTCATCGAGTGGTTTTTTCTTTTGATCCAGGATTTCAATTATTTTGTCTTTCATATATCCTCCATGTCTATTATAAAATAAAAAAGAACTAATATCTAGTTCTTATTAATAATTTCTTTTTATTGTAAAGACATTACTAAACATATAACAAAAAATAATACTCCCAAGACTAAGGTAAGTCTAGTTATAAATAACTCACTTCCTCTTTCTTTTCTATTACTGAATAAATCTAAATTACCACCTTGAATAATTTGAGATGCTCCTTCAGCTTTAGCACTTTGTAATATTACTATTGTTATTAATAGTAAAGATATTATTAATAAAACTGTTTCCATTATTTCACTTCCTCGTTAATTACTTTATCATAAATCATATTAAAAATCTACAATTAAATGCTTATTTATAGTTATTAAATAAAAAACAGAATATTTCTATTCTGTAAAAGGCACTAAAGCCATATAACGTGATTTCTTAATTTCAGCAGCAATTTCTCTTTGATGCTTAGAACAAGCACCAGTAGCTCTTCTAGGTAAAATCTTTCCTTTATCATTAATGTATTTTTTTATTATTTCAACATCTTTATAATTTATAGTTTTACCTTGGCATAATTGACATACTTTTT
>CAZKBC010000055.1:0-5886 GCA_964551265.1 uncultured Muribaculaceae bacterium
TTTTTATTTTAATTAAGTCTTCTTTAGATGTTTCTCTAGCGAGTACTATTCTATTTATTCCTTCTTTTTCAAAAAACTTAAAAGCTTCATGATTTAATGTACTTTGTTGAGTACTAAGATGTATTTCAAAAGATAATTTTAATTCTTTTACAATATCTATTATTAATAGATCAGATATTATTATAGCATCTACTTTTATATTATCTAATTCTATTAAATATTCTTTTAGATTAACTAAATCTTCATTATGAAATACAATATTTACTGTAACATATATCTTTTTATTATATGAATGAACATAATCAGTAGCTTCTTTTATTTCTTCTATTGATAAGTTTTTAGCATTAGCTCTTAAACTATAATCTCTTCCACCTAAGTATACCGCATCAGCTCCATACAATATTGCCCATTTAACTTTTTCTAAGTCACCTGCAGGCGCTAATAACTCTGGTTTTATCTTATTCATTTTTCACCTTATAAATAGTCTCTTTATATAAGAAACCTTTATTATTACTTTTTCTAGTAGTATTTCCATTTAATGCTTCTATATAACTTAATACTATAGTAATAAATTCATTAGAGTCATGTTTAAGTCCATTTAGAATTAAGTAATCTATATTATTATCTTTTAATACATTTACTTCTTCTATTCCATCTATAATATCTTCTAATATATATGAATTATTATTGTTCTCATATATTAAATAATATTTATCTCTTTCTTTTTCATATAAATAATAATTATCATTAATCTTTTCTTTATTTATATGTTTAAAGAAATTAGTAAGTAACTCTCTAGATGATTCAAACATTGGTAAATATCCATATATATATGTAAATAACTTAATATCAGTATTCTTTCTAATATTAATAATATCTTCTAACATAATCTCAGTACTTAATACAGATCCTTTTATACCTCTTTTTTTCCAAAAATTAATAGTTTGATAGTTAGTAACATGATGTAGTTGATTCCATATTAAATCTATATTCTTTGTAATATTTACTATACCAATATCATCATACATTATACCTTTTATATTTAAAGTACTTAGTTCTTTTATTATTGGTTTTAATTCTTCTATTTCATTAACATATAAAGGTTTATTTATAGATATATATATTTCTTTATCTGTTAATCTTAATATCTCTTTTATTTCATTAATGTCTAAATCAAAATCAGTAAATACACTATATTTATTAAGTCCAATAATAAAACCATCTATTTGTAATTTATTTAGTTCTAAGAAGTTATCTCTATTAGTTGGTATTACTAATAATTTAGTCATTTTTTCTCCTAGATACTGATAATCCATCTCCAACTTTATAAAACTTTGTATTAAATTCTTTATGTGTTTTAATAAATTCTATATAATCTCTTATTTTATCTACTAATTGTCTTAAGTTTTTCTTTTCTATTTTATCTTTAGAATCTACTAAACCATGAAAAGAGATATTATCAGATATTATAGTTCCATCTCTATTTAATTTACTACAATATTTTTCAAAAAATTTCTTATATTGACCTTTAGCAGCATCTATAAATATTAAATCATATTTACCATCTATTTCAACATTAAGAGCATCCGCTAAAAGTAAAGTAATTCTATTATCTAAATTAAATTTTTTAATATTTTTAAGAGCTTCTAAATATCTAATATCATCTTTTTCTATAGTAGTAATTTGAATATCGTCACTTACTAATGCCATATTAATAGCAGAATATCCAATAGCAGATCCTATCTCTAATATAGTTTTAACATTATTATCTTTTATATATTTAGAAATAAAATTTATACTAGCTTTTTCAATTATTGGAATATTATATTCTTCTGCGTACCGTTCTAATTCTTTCATATCGTTATTCATAAATCTCCCTTTGTATTTATTAAGACGAGTATTACTCGTCTTCTTTATTAAACTTTTCTAATAATTCTTCGATTGTTTTAATTTCTCTATCGTCTTTTATCTGAAACAATTTACCAGATTCATCATATATTGAAGCATATGCTTTTATATTTTTTTCTTCATCTCTAGTATTATCAGTATATACTATATAGTTTTTATTTGTTTCATCTGAATTCATTGTAAATAATACATCATATTTATCTATATTCTCTTTTTTATCTTCTATTTCAATAGTAGTTTTATCCATTTTTTCTCCTATCTAAATAACTCTGTAATATAAAAGAAGCTGCTAGTTTATCTATTACTTTTTTTCTTTTTTTTCTACTCATATCTGCTTCTATTAATATCCTAGTAGCATCACTAGTAGTTAGTCTTTCATCTTCTAATATTACTTCCATTTTTAAGTATTCTTCTAAATCTTTTTTAAAAGATAAAGTAGATTCAGCTCTTTCTCCTATAGTGTCATCCATGTTGATTGGAAGTCCAAGAACAACTTCATCTACATTATAGTTTTTTATAATATTACTTAATTCTTCAAAAAAAACTTTATAATCTCTTTCATATCTAATTGTCTTTAAAGATGTTGCTATAGTTTTAGTAGTATCACTTATTGCAAGACCTAAAGTCTTTGTTCCATAATCTAAACCTAATACTCTCATTTATTTAGATATTCCCTAAGTATTAATTCTACTATTCTATTTCTATCTAGTTTCATTAGTTTTCTTCTTGCATTATTATGACTAGAAATATAACCTGGATCTCCACTCATAAGATAACCTACAATCTGATTTATTGGATTGTATCCTACTTCTTTTAAACTATTTTCTACTTCTTTTAATGTGCTTTCTATGATAGCGTCATCTAAACTATCAACATCAAACAATTTAGTGTCTTCCATAAAATCACCACCATCTACATAATATCATTTTTTTGATTATTTTTCAACATTTGAAATTTTATGTAGTATGTACAAATTATCACTTAGCTTTAACAGATTCTTCAACGACTATACTTTTGTCGTTAAATAAAATATCTTCATTGTTTCTTCTTGTTTTAGCAATTCCAAGAGCAAGTCCTGTAATAACTCCAGATAATATACCATAAGCCTTCATTGAACTGTATGTAAGATTAATTCCATATGTTTCGGATAGTTCTGTATCGCTTTTGCCTTCTTGAATATCATTAATCATATCTAAAGGGATTCTCGTATATTTAAAATCAGGAGAAGACATTAATCTTAAATTTTCTTCATCATTGGGATCAATCATATAGTAAGAAGTACCAAATGTTAATTCGGATATATTAGAGTTTGATATTATTGGATCCAAATTAGTAGTATCAAGATAATAATAATTATCATCTTGATATATTAAATTCCATCCATGTATATTATTGTGTACTTCATAAGAATTAATACCAGCTTTATTCAATAATACATTTGTAAAATATGCATAAGAAGCACATACACCTTTTTTTTCTTTTAATACCATACTTAATGGTGTCACATTACTATCATATAATGAATTCATATCGTATGACATATTTTTTACAACATACATTATTGTAGCGTCAATTCTTTCTTTTGCAGTCATTTCTGGTTTTATTATTTCACTTATAATTTTATCAACCATATTAGTCAATTCAACATGATGCTTATTTAAATTTGTTTTTATTCCCTTACTTCTCAAATAACTAATCAATTCTTCAGTAATATATGGAGATTCATTAATGTATATTTCTTTCAAATTTGGCATTTCATAAATAAAACTCAAATCACTTAACGCAGAAACGCCATCTATTGAAATGCTTGTAATATTTGGGCAACTATCACCAAGTCCATTTAAATTCGTAATAAATTTACATTTGTTAAGAGAGAATCTTTCTAATGTAGCGGGCAATAGCTCCACACAGTCATTTCTAACTGTAGAATAATCAAAAGATAATTCTTTTATATTAGAATGTTTTAAACCTATATTTGATAGTAAATTAGAATCAATTTTTATTCCAATAAGATAAAAAGGATTTTCAGTGTTTTCTAAAGTAATTATATTTCCTTCTTTATCTAACAACTGATCTTCATTTATATAATGAGTATTGTTTTTTTGTAAATAATCAAAACTGGAATACATTATTAAATTATCCGGCAAACTTTGAATCATTTTTTGCTGATTGTTTTTATATCTATCCATATCGTTTTTTACTTTAAAAAACATATTACCAATCTCAAACAATGTTAATCCGGACATTATAATAATAAGTGAGAGTGTTAGTCTTTTTTCATTTTTTCTTGAAATTGCTAATCTTGTTTTTTTTGATTTATCAAAGGATTCTTCAAATCTTATCTCGTTTTTCAATGAAACATCATTGTTTCTTCTTGATATTCTAATCATTATTAAATTCCTTCATATCTTTTATCAAATGTTCTAAAGCAACTATTTCCTCTTCACTAAGGTTAGTATCTAAATTTGAATATCCAATAACATTTTCATATTTTGCAGAAAAATATTCTCCATTTATTGAATATACAATATAATATTTATTACTTTTTTCATCATATAGTTTGCATTCTACATTTGCATTCTTCTTATTTCCATTTATATCAGTAACTTCAATAATTTCTTTCAAGATTTCCCTCCAACTATTCTTTTAAAATTGCTTCGATTTCTGACATTATATTATCAAGATTATCTATAGAAGTTCCTCCACCTTGACCAAATGATTTAGAGCCTCCTCCATTACCATTACTTCTTGAAGAAGCATCTTTAACTATTGAACCGGAATCTATTTCTACATTAGATTTAGAAATGTAATTTACATTATTGTCTTTAACATTAGCAATAAATATAAATCCTTCTTTCATATATTCTAACAATCTATCAACAATTACCTTAAGTATATTCATTTCATAATATTCCACTTTTTTTATTATGTATTTATATTTTCCTTCTTTAATATCTTTTACTAATAGATCTATTTTTTCAATAGCTTTCTTTTCTTTTTCTATGTTATATATCTTCTCTAAATTCTTTATTCTATCTTTAATGTATTCTAATTCTTTTTTATTATAAACTACATCTTTATATATAGATGGTTTTTTATTATCTACATTTACATAAAATTCTAATAAAATATCATCTTTAGAAGCTTCTTCTATAAGTTTTTTCCCTTTTTCTAATAATTTAATAATTTCATCATTATATGGTTTTACCGCTTGAAATAGTTCGTTTTCTATATTCATATCAGTAGCCGCAAAAACTCTATAAGTGTTTGCTCCAATAGTTTCATAAGAAGAAATCGCAAATTTATTTATATCAGCAGTATTTTTAACATGAGTTCCACCACATAATTCTTTTGATGAATCAATAGTAATTACTCTAACAACATCAAAATATTTATCTTTAAATAAAGCAACTGCACCCTCTTCAATAGCATCATCTAATTTTTTTTGTTCTATTAATGTTTCTTTATTATTATTTATCATATTATTTACTAAGTTTTCTACTTTAATAATATCTTCATCTGTTAATTTCTTTTCATATATAAAATCAAATCTTATCTCATATTCATCTATTCTAGAACCTGCTTGATCAATTGAAGCGTTCAATACATCTTTAAGTGCTTTATGCATTAAATGAGTTGCACTATGATTTTTTTCTATTGATTCTCTTCTTTTAGAATTAATTTTAGCAGATACTTTATCACCTATTTTAATTGTTCCGTCTAAAACATTTATCACGTGTAAATGTTGATGATTAGGTGCTTCAATAGTATTTATTACTTCAATGCTTGATAATGTATTAAATATCATTCCAGTATCCCCTACTTGACCACCTTTTTCAGCATAGAAAGGTGTATCTTTTAATACTATATAACCAACATCATTTAATTCGTTAACCTTTTTATTATCTTTAAATAAACCTATTACTTCTGTATCAACTTCATGCGTATCATAACCAATAAAATTTGAGACTTCTTTAA
>CAZKBC010000056.1:0-5336 GCA_964551265.1 uncultured Muribaculaceae bacterium
GTGTTATCATATCAAGGTATAAAAGGTTCACAAGATGGTAGAATGCTAAATATTAGCATTAATAAATCAAATGAAAAGAAATTAAAAAAAATAATAAAAAAATATGATGAGAATGCTTTTATTGTAGTAAATGAATCAAAGTATGTAGAAAATGGATATTTTAAATAAATATCTTTTTTTTAAGGGAAATATATATTATTAATCTAATATAAAAATTAGGAGTGATAATATGTATAGAATCAAGCAAAGAGATTCAACTGATTGTGCTGTTGCATCTTTATTATCTATTATCAAGTATTATAAAGGTAATATTTCTTATTTAAAATTAAGAAATATTATGAAGTGTAATAATGATGGAGTAAGTGCATATGATTTAATAAGTGCCGCTAAAAGAGTTGGTTTAAAAGGAGAAGGTATTAAGTGTTCTTATCTAGATTTAATTAACATTAAAACCCCTTTTATAGCGCATGTCACATTAAAAGAAACTTATGACCATTATGTAGTAGTAGAAAATATTGATAAGTATATAAAGGTAAATGATCCATATCTAGGAATAAAAAAATATAATAGAGTTCAATTTGAGAAGATATGGAATAATATAATAATAGTTTTAGAACCATTTAAAACAATAGTAAATGAGAATAATCACAATAGGTTCTATATTAATTTATTATTAAAGTATAAAAAAGAAATAATAGTATTAATTATAATATCATTAATATCAATTATATTATCTATTATAAGTACATATTATTTTAAAATGTTATTAGATAATGTTTTAACAATAAAAAAGATATTCATAGTGTTTTCTATATTATTAATAGGTAGATTATTATTAGATTATATTAGAAATATTATAATGATGTATGTTGAAAAGAAAATAGATATTGATATTATGCTTAATTCTTATAATAATATGTTATCACTTCAAGAGGATTATTTTATTAGTAGACAAAACGGAGATATATTAAGTAGATTTGATGGTTTAGATAGTATTAAATCTTTAATATTTAAAATTCCATTCTTATTTTTTATGTATTTAGTTATATCAATAATATCTTCATTAATATTAATCAATATTAGTATAAAGATGTATATTATATCATTAATATTAATAATAACTTACTTTGTTAGTCAATTATTATTCTTTAAAAAAAACAAATATTATATAAAAAAGATTAATGAAGAAAAAGGGTATTTTAAAGGATATTTATCTGAATCTATAGATGGTATTAAAACAATAAGAAATTATAATATTCAAAACAATAAATATAATATATTTAAAAGTATTTATGAACAATATATCAGTATAAAGATAAAATATAATAGATTATTTAACTTAGAAGATATATTTAAGAATATGATATTATTACTATCATTTAATTACATATTATATATGGGTATTAGTATATTAGATACGAGTAATTTAATACTGTTTTATATGGTTCTTAGTATGCTAATAGATTCTATTAAAAATATATTTGAAATGGAAGAAGAGTTTAGTAATGGATTAGTTTCAATAAATAGATTTGAAGAACTTATAAGTGTAAATATAAATAATGGATATTATTCAAATATTATTGATAATATATATATAGATAATATCTCATATGCATATAAGAATGATCATAATATTATTAATAATTTTAGTTATGAACTAAATAGTAAAGATAAGCTATTAGTGAGTGGATGTAGTGGTTCAGGTAAGACTACTTTATTTTATTTATTACTTAGATATATGGAAATAGATAAAGGCAATATTTTTATAGGAAAAGAAAATATAAATAATTGGAATATTAAAGGAATTAGAGATAATATTACATATGTAAATATTAATGATAAGATATTTAGAGGTAGTTTAATAGATAATATATGTTTTAATGATTATAATAAAGATAAGCTTAATAATATTGTAAATATATGTAAGTTAAATATTGATTTAAATATAATTATCGATGAGAATGGAACAAATATAAGTTTAGGTGAGAAATCAAAATTACTTCTATGTAGAGCATTATATAAGAGTAGTAGGGTAATTATAATAGATGAATTGTTAAGCAATATTGATATCGATGAAGAAAACATAATAATAAATAATATATTATCTGAGTTTAAAGATAAGATTATAATTTATACTAATCATAGAAATATAAATGAATGTCTATTTAATAAGATAATCAAATTAAAAGAAAGGGGAGAATATGAAATACTTAAATGAAGTAGAATTAAAAGAAATAAATGGCGGTATTAGTTATGGATTATGGGCAATATTGGGGGGAATAGTAACATTTGTTATTGGATTTTTAGATGGAATTACTAGACCTCTAAGATGTCGTTAAGAAAGGGGAAAAATGAAAGAATTAAAAAATGAAGAATTAAAAGAAATATATGGTGGAAGTTTTTCTGGAACATTTATTAGTTCTATAGTAAGAGGAGTAACATTTATATTTGATTTAGGAAGAACACTAGGTAGTGCTTTAGTAAGATTAATAAATCATGCTCCTTGTAGTTATTAAAAGAAAAGAACAAGTTTAACTTGTTCTTTTATAATAATAGATCTTCTTGTGGAATATTATTATCTAAAGGTTTTATAGGTTCTGAAGGAATAGTATTTTCAACTTTTTTTGTTCCATCAATTGGATCAATTCTAATGTTTTCTATATTTGAAGTTGATTCTTTGATGATTTCAATATCTCTAATAGCTTTATCTAAGTTATATTTATATTCATCCATTCTTCCATCAACATCATCATCTAATTCAATTAATTTAACTACTTCTTCCATTGTAGTATTTCCACTAAGTACTTTTAATAATCCATCTTGTAGTAATGTTGTTACATTAGATGTATATACTAGTTTTCTTAAATCTTCTTTTCTTAGATTATTAGCAAGTGCATCTCTGATTTCTTGAGTAATAAGTAATACTTCATGTATTGCAATACGACCTCTATAACCTTTATTACATTCACTACAACCAACCGGATCATATATTTCTTCAACATCTTTGTTTAATACTTTTTTAATTAAATTTCTTTCATATTGATTAACTTTTGTTTTTACCTTACATTTATCACATAATCTTCTAGCTAGTTTTTGTGAAATAACACCTTTTAATGCACTAGCAAGCAAATATCTTTCTACTTCCATATCTAGTAAACGTTCAATAGTATTTAATGAGTTATTTGTATGTATTGTAGATAGAACTAAGTGACCAGTAATAGAAGCTCTAACTGCTATTCTAGCTGTTTCATTATCACGAATCTCTCCTATCATTATTACATTAGGGTCTTGACGTAATATAGATCTTAATACGTGAGCAAAGTCTAATCCAATCTCACTATTAACTTGTATTTGATTAATTCCTTCTATATCCATTTCTATAGGATCTTCTACTGTTATTATATTTCTTTCTGGTGAATTTAATTGTTGTAATACAGAATATACTGTAGTAGATTTACCTGTACCAGTAGCACCAGTTACTAACAATATTCCGTTAGGTATTTTTATTAATTCTTGTAGTTTTTTAAAATTCGATTCACTAAATCCTAAGTTATCTAAGCCTTTTAAACTCATAGAGTAGTCCAAGATACGAATAACTATTTTTTCTCCGTTACTTGTTGGAACACAAGAAACACGGAGATCTAGATCCACATCTTTAAGTTTTGTTTTTATAGCACCATCTTGTGGTAATCTAACTTCAGTAATATTCATTCCAGATACTATCTTAATACGAGTAATTAAATTTCTTTTTAAAGTATTAGGAACGGTTGAATAATCTTGAAGATGTCCATCTATTCTAATCCTAACTTTCATATAATCATAATGAGGATCAAAATGAATGTCACTAGCTTTTCTTCTAGCTGCATCCAGAATAATTTCATTAACAACTTCTACTATAGGTAATTTTTCAAAATCGAATTCCTTTAACATAATACCCCTTCGTATTCTTTTATATTTTATTGTGGTAAATATTATAAAAGTATTATATAATATATTCTAGAGAATAGCAAGAAGAGTGGTGAAGAAATTGAAAAGGAATAAGAATGAAAAGGGTTTTTTTGTAATTGAAACCATTGTAGTTATTGCCATTGTAGCAATAGTAGTAACTTATGTATTTATTAATTTTTCTAATACATATAATAGATTTCTTCTAAGTGAATCATATAACAATTTAAATGCTACAAATGCAGCTTTAAACTTAAAAGAATATGTAGAAAATACTGGTGTAGATTATACTGCTACATTAGGAGTAAAAAGTTACATAGAGTTTTCTTCAATATCTAAAGTAAGCTCTGATTATTATGATAAATTAAAAGACTTTTTAAAAGTTAAAACAGCATATCTTATGGATACTAATGCTTTTTATTCAAATCCTACTAATTTGAATCTTTTTGATGTAAAGTTTCAAAATTATTTAAGAACATTAAGTAAAGTTAAAAGTAAATATATTATAGTTTTAGAATTAGAAGATTCTAATTATGGATATATACCAATATATAATTATAATTTAGAGTTAGTTGGAGATCCACAAAACGAATTTGTTGAATATGTTGAAAGAGGTACTGCTTTTATTGATCCTGGTTATATTGCAATGGATAAAGATGGAAACAAATTAGATGCATTCATAACTGGAGTAGTTGATAGTAGTATATCTGGTACATACTATTTAACCTATACATTAAATGATATTACTTTAAGAAGAAGAGTTGTCGTATACGATAGCGTATTTAATTATGATTATACAGGTAACTATCAAATGTTTAAAGCACCAATATCTGGAACATATACTGTGGAATTATGGGGAGCACAAGGTGGAAGCGTTGGTGGTAACGGCGGATTTGTAAAAGGAGATGTTTATTTTAATGAAGGAGATACTATTTATGTATATGTTGGTGGTATAGGAGGAAATAGAACTGGCACAAATATTCCTGGAATAGCAGGATATAATGGTGGTGGAGCGGGAGGTTTGGGCAATCCCCCGGGAAATGGATCTGGTGCGGGTGGCGGAGGAGCTACTGATATTAGGACTTTTTCTGGTATGTGGAACAATATAAATGGATTGCGTTCTAGATTCTTTGTTGCTGCAGGTGGAGGAGCCTTAGGAACTAGTGGTCTTGCAGGTTATGGTGGCGGCGGAGCGGGTGGAGTTCATGCATATGGAGGACCTTCGGGATGCCGACCGTGTATTTACCGCCCTCTTTGATGGAAATTTCGTTCAAAATCTGTTCCCGCCGGGAGAACAGGTCGATCATTTCCTTTTTTGTGCTTTTGCGGACAACGTCGTATTTTTCGCATCTGCTGCCATAATAAAGCGGCGCTTCATTTGAGAAGCGCCG
>CAZKBC010000056.1:5346-5694 GCA_964551265.1 uncultured Muribaculaceae bacterium
AGCCTTATGGTCAGGCGGTGGAGGTGCTGGTGGATATTATGGAATTGGTGGAACAGGTGGCGGACCAGGAGGAGTAGGAGGAACTGCTTTTTCAACTAATAACGGTCCTGGATTTGCAGGATTATTTGGTATTGGTGGTCAAGGTGGAGGCATTGGTGCCGTAAATAGTGATGGCGGTGGTGGCGGCGGCGGCGGTTACTATGGTGGAGGAGGCGGCGGAGTTGGAGCTGGTGGAAGTTCTGGATCAGGTGGAGGAGGTTCTTCCTTCGTTTCTGGTCTTGCTGGATTACGATCTATAAGATACGATGGAACATTAGGACCAGTAGGAGAAATAAAACATTATTCTGG
>CAZKBC010000057.1:0-5653 GCA_964551265.1 uncultured Muribaculaceae bacterium
ATGTGCTCCATCAACATCGGCATCTGTCATTATAATTACTTTATCATAATTACAATCTTCAATATTAAAGTCATTACCCACTCCAGCACCTATTGTATATATCATTGTATTAATTTCTTCGTTTTTAAATATTTCTTCTAGTTTAGCTTTTTCGGTATTAATTACTTTTCCTCTTAATGGCAGTATAGCTTGAAATCTTCTATCTCTTCCTTGTTTAGCAGATCCTCCAGCAGAATCTCCTTCTACTAAAAACAATTCATTTTTACTAGGATCTTTTGATTGAGCTGGGGTTAGTTTTCCACTCAGTAATTTCTCTTTCTTACCACCATTATTTTTTCTTGCTTCATCTCTTGCTTTTCTAGCTGCTTCTCTTGCAAGTTTTCCTCTTAATGCTTTATCTAATATTGCACTAGCAGATTCTTTATTCTCTTCTAAATAGAATCTTATTTTCTCAAATACAATGCTTTCTACAATGTTTTTTGCAATTGGAGTTCCTAACTTTGATTTAGTTTGTCCTTCAAATTGAAGAATTGATTCAGGAATTCTAACTGATAAAATAGCGGTTAATCCTTCTCTAACGTCACTACCTTCAAATGTTTTATCTTTACTTTTTATATAATCGTTTTCTTTTGCATATTCATTAAATACTCTTGTAATAGCGGTCTTAAAACCTATTTCATGAGATCCTCCATCTGGAGTTTTTACATTATTAACAAATGACACTATATTCTCTGAATAACTATCAGTATATTGAAGTGCAACTTCTACTTCTATATTTTCTTTTTCAGAACTAAAATGTATTACATTATGAACTGGTACTTTATCTTCATTTATATACTTTACAAAAGCTTCAAGTCCATTTTCATAATTAAATTTCTCTTGTTTTTTATCTAGTTCATCTATTACTTCTACAGTTAATCCTTTAAGTAAAAATGCACATTCTTGCATTCTTTCACATATAGTTGTAAAACTTACGTGGTTTGTTGAAAATATTTCTGGATCAGGCATAAATCTTACTGTTGTACCTGTTCTATTTGTAGTTCCAATTTTTGTTAATGGTTTTGCAACATGTCCACCATCTTCAAATCTAATAAAGTACTCTCCACCATCTCTTTTAATTGTTACTTCCATCCATTTACTTAAAGCATTTACTACAGATGCTCCAACACCATGTAATCCTCCAGATATTTTATATCCTGAATCAGAAAACTTTCCACCAGCATGTAATATAGTATATATTACCTCAGGAGTACTTTTTCCACTTTCGTGTTTTCCAACAGGGACACCTCTTCCATCATCAAATACACTCACACTTCCATCTGAATGTATTATTATTTTAATATAATTTCCATATCCATTTATAACTTCATCAATACTGTTATCTACTATTTCCCACACTAAATGATGCAGTCCTCTTTTATCAGTAGAACCAATATACATACCAGGTCTTTTTCTAACTGATTCTAAACCTTCTAATATTTTAATCGATTTCTCATCGTATTGTAATGCCATACTGTATCTCCTTAACAATAAAATTATATCATAAAACGGATTTGTTAATAGAATTAATAAATAATCTATCAAGTGGACATAGATTATAATCATTTAAATCTATTATATTTACCCAATTCATATTCTTATGTTCAATTAATTTAATATCACCACTTATATATTTACAATGATATAAATTCATTTCGATTGTCCTAGTAGGATAATCATATTTTTTAGTATCTATATAATTAATTACTTCAATTTCTATATCTAGTTCTTCTTTAATTTCTCTTTTTAAAGCTTGTTCATCTGTTTCTATATCTTCTATCTTTCCTCCAGGAAATTCCCAAGTATCTCCTGTATCTCCATATTTTCTTTGCGCAATTAAAAAAAGATTATCTTTTTCTATTAAAGCCCCCACTATTTTTATCATAAAATCACCAAATTAATTCTAACATAAAAAAAGAAGTATTACTTCTTAATTTATTCTGTCTTTAATACAAAGTGAGTTACATCTACGCCACATACTGGGCAAATAAAGTCTTCAGGTAACGGTCCTTCAGCTTCATATCCACATACTGTGCAAACATAAATTTCTTTTTTTTCTTCCATTATTATCTCCTTACATTTGTTTTTTGAATGATTTCATAACTTGATTTACTTGTTTTTGAGAAGGAGTTCTTCCCATTTGGCTCATCATAGCTCTAATCATATCTTCACTTATTGGTGGATTTTCTTTCATATATTTTTTTGTAAAATATTTAGAAACAAAAAATCCTATTACTACTCCAATTACTAAACCTATTGTAACGTATAAAATATCTAACCACATAATTAGTACCTCCAATATAGATATTACTAGAAACTTATCTTTTTTTCAACTAAATATTAAAGATTATATTTATTAATTATATTAACTATATCCATATTTACAAACTTATTTGTTTTATTAGATAGTTCTTTAAATAATTTATCTCCCGTTTTAATTGCTAATTTATAGTCTTTCTTTGTTATTGATTTATTTTCTAGTGCTTCATCTAATTCATCTTTATCTGCATAAATAACCAAGTCTTTTTGATTTGGATAATATAAGACATCTAAATATAAATCTACATAAAAAGGCACTTTATCCATAACACCATTAAACAAACAAATATCAAAATAGTAATCAATAATATTTTTATTTTTATCTAAATATACTCTAAAATTATAGTTATCATTTATAGGCGTAATTTCAACTATATAATAACCATTATCAATATGTACTATATTTTGATCAAATTGAAAAACAGAAAAAGGTTTTGTTGTTTTTAATACTTTTTTAATTGTTATTAAATAATCTTCATTTCTTTTTATTATTAAGCATTCGTAGTCTTCTACTTCTTTCATATAAGTTTTTGTTGTTAGTTTTGAACGTTTCTCTATCAATTTTTTTTTCATAATATCTCCTTATAATATTCTTTCCACTCTATCAATTAGTGATTTAATATCAATTTTTTTAATACTATATATATCTTCTTTTGTGCCACTTAATCCAAAATCGTCTAAGGTAATTAAGTATTTTTCATTATATACATACTTATACCAGCATTGACTAGAACCAAATTCAATTACTATTGTCTTAGTACCAATTGGAAGTAATTCTTCTCTATATTCTTGAGATTGTTCCTCAAATAACTCCATACAGGGCATACTTATTACTCTAATATCTATTCCTTTTTCATATAATTTATTAGCAACTTCAACCGCTAATTGTAATTCTGAACCGGTTGCTATTATTATTCCATTTCTTCTTTTTACTTCTTTTCTAACTATATAAGCTCCTTTATTAATTAGTAAAGGATTAGTATTATCAAGTGTACTGACTTCATTTCTAGATAACACTAAAGCACATGGTTTCTTTTCTCTTAATATATTGTTCCAAACACCAATAACCTCTTTAGCATCACTTGGTCTATATACTCTATAATTAGGTATGCTTCTTAATGATGATAACTGTTCAATAGGTTGATGCGTTGGACCATCTTGACCTATGTTGATACTATCATGAGTGAATATGTGAATACAAAAAGTATTCATAATAGCAGATAGTCTAATACTTGGTTTCATATAATCAGAAAATATTAAAAATGTAGAGCCATATGGAATCATATTAGATAAAGACATTCCATTCATTATAGCTGCCATAGCGTGTTCTCTAACTCCAAAATATATATTTCTTCCTGTTGGATTAATAGCAGAAAAAGTACCATATTTATTTAAATATGTTTTAGTAGATGTAATTAAATCAGCACTTCCTCCAATTAAATTAGGAGCATAAAAAACAGCTGTATTCATTACTTTAGAATTTATATCTCTTAAGGGTAAATTATTCATATCATCGATATTTTCAAACATGTTTATAATATTATATGATTTTTTTCTTTCAAAAATACTCTCATATAAAGAAACATTCAAATTAGTATTTTTAAAATCTTCATACATTGTATTCCAACTTCTATATTCAATATCTACTCTTTCAAAAAAATCATTTTGATAAGCTTCAATAGCGTCTTTAGAAACTGCAAAAGGTACATTTCTAATATCCATAGATTCCTTTAATTGAACTATATCCTCTTCTTTTAAAGGAGAACCATGTACTAAATTAGTCCCTTGATTTATAGAACCATTCCCTATTATTGTTTTTACTTCGATAATAGTTGGTTTATCTATATTTGTTTTAGCTTTGTATATTGCTCTATCTATTTCATCAATATTTTCTCCATCATGAACTATTTCTGTGTGCCATCCAAAAGCTTCAAATCTCTTTAATACATTTTCACTAAATGATAGATTGGTACTGCCATCAAGTGATATGTTATTAGAATCATATAGTACAATTAATTTATTTAAATTTAAATGACTAGCAAGTGAAGCAGCTTCATAAGAAACTCCTTCCATTAAATCACCATCACTTACCAATACATAAGTATGATGATTGTATATATTAAACAAACTTGAATAATGTTTTTCAGCTATAGCCATTCCAACAGCATTAGCAAATCCTTGCCCTAAAGGTCCTGTTGTTACTTCTACTCCATCAGTTACTCCATATTCGGGATGTCCTGGAGTTTTTGATTTTGCTTGTCTAAATTTTCTTAGATCTTCTAAAGATATATTAAATCCAGAAAAGAAAAGCATACTATATAATAAAGCTGATCCATGTCCCGCAGACATAATAAATCTATCTCTATTAATCCATTTGCTATTTTTTGGATATACTTTTAAATGCTTTAAAAACAAAGTATATAGTAAAGGAGCAGCACCTAGAACAATTCCAGGATGACCACTTTTAGCGTTGTCTATCATATCAATACCTAGACACCTAATACTATCAATAATCTTCTTATCCGATACAACACTATTTCTTATCATGAATAATCCCCTTCCTATTATTGACAATTATAACATGATAGAATAATTTAAACAATTTATTTTTCGTTCATTACTATTACTTTTTCATCTATTTTTTGATTATTTTCCGTACTTTCAAATCCCCAAAAACAAATCAAAGTAACTAAAAATACTGTTAAGTACATTCCTACAAAAAACACCTTTTCTTTTAAACCTTTCATAATCCCTCTCTTTCATATCTAAATTAAAACACAAACAGATGTTCGCGTCAATTCATAATCGAACAAACGTTTGACATTTTACATTTAATGTGTTAACATTTATTTATTATATATAGGAGGTACTATGGATAAACTAACAAAAAGACAGGAAGATATTATACAATTTATAAAAAAATATATTGTTTCTAACGGTTATCCACCAACTGTAAGAGAAATAGGAAGTTCTCTTGGGTTGTCATCACCCGCAACAATTCATTCACACTTAAGCAACTTAGAAATTAAAGGATATATTAAAAAAGATGACAATAAAAATAGAGCTATAGAATTATTAATAGAAAATGAATTTATTGAAAATAAGAACTCTACAATAAGTGTTCCACTTCTTGGAAAAGTAACAGCAGGTAGTCCAATAGAGGCTATACATAATTCAAATGAATACTTTCAACTTCCAGCTTATATGATTCCTAGTAGAAAAGAAGTATTTACTTTAAAAGTAAGTGGTGAATCAATGATCAATTCTGGAATATATGATGGTGATATAGTTGTTG
>CAZKBC010000058.1:0-1853 GCA_964551265.1 uncultured Muribaculaceae bacterium
CAACAGACTCTTAATCTGTGGGTCGTGGGTTCGAACCCCCCAGGGGACACCAATGTAAATTGAAATGGCTTCCAATTTAAAGGAGGTTATTTTTTTATGATAATAAATATGATACACAATAATTATATATTTTTATTAAATCATAATTTGATGTATAATATTACTAAGATAGGAGGCGAATTATGTTATTATTTAGTAAAGATAAGGAACTTGTTTTAAAGATAACAAATGGAATACTATTAATTTGGTTTTTAGCGGCTATAGTATTTTCGTTTAATAATGCGGTTACTTTATTAGTAGAAAGACCTAATAAAGAAGATCAAGTAAATACTTGTAAAAATCAATGTAGTCATGAAGGAAAAGAAAATTGTGATTGCGAAAATTCTTATATGTATGAAGATCAATATGGACAAAGATATGAAAAGATATCACTATATACTTCTTTAGCAAATGTAGTAATAGTTGGTTCAGCGTTATACTTCTTAAATAGAGAAAAAGAAACAAATAAGAAAAAATAAGAGAAATCTTATTTTTTTAATGTATAATTGAATTGAGGTAATTATGAGATTAGTAGTAAGAGAAGAAAAAAAGTTGTTAGATTTTTTAGTTGAAAATACTGATAAAACTAGAAAGAGTTTAAAAGTATATTTAAAGTATGGAAATATAAAGGTAAACGGTAAAGAAGTAACTAAGTATGATAAGTTATTAAAAGTAACTGATTCAATAGAAATAAGTGAATCTAAAAATAGTAATAGAGATTTAAAAATTATATTTGAAAATAAAGACATTATTGTTATAGATAAACCGGCAGGTTTATTAAGTATTTCAAGTGAAGCTGAAAAAGAAAATACTGCATATAAATTAGTAATGGATTATTTAAAAGGATTAAATAAGAATAATAAAGTATTTGTAGTTCATAGATTAGATAAAGAAACATCTGGAGTTTTGTTGTTTGCTAAAAATCAACAAACTAAAGATTATTTACAAGCTAATTGGGATAAAATAACTACTAAGAAATATATTGGAGTAGTTGAAGGCAAAGTATTAGAAGAGACTAATGTTATTAAATCGTTATTAAATGAAAACAAAGAGTATATGGTATATTCTGACACTACAGGTAAGAAAGCAGTTACATACTATAAAAGAATGAAATTTAATGATAAGTATAGTTTACTAGATATAACAATATTTACTGGAAGAAAGAATCAAATAAGAGTTCATATGAAAGATATTAACCATATAATAGTTGGAGATAAAAAATATGGTTCTACTATTAATCCAATAAAGAGAATGGGATTACATGCATATAGATTAGAATTAACTGATCCAAGTACTAATAAAAAGCAAGTATTTGAATCCCCTATACCAACTTCTTTTAATAGTTTATTTAGGTAGTAAATGAAAAAGTTATTATTATTTTTAACTATATTTATTTATATTGATGTATTTGGAATTGAGGTATCTTTAGACAGGTGTGTAGATGGAGATACTGCTTGGTTTATTACTAATGAAACTTCTTTAAAATATAGATTTCTAGCAATTGATACTCCAGAGACGGTACATCCATCTTTGGATTTTAAAATTTATGGAAAAAATGCTAGTGATTATACTTGTAATCTTTTAAAGACCGCTAAAAAAATAGAAATAGAGTATGATGATAAAAGTACTAAAACTGATAAATATAATAGAGAATTAGTATGGGTATTTGTAGATAAAAAATTATTACAAGAAATCTTAATAGAAAATGGATATGCTAAAGTTGCGTATATATATGGTAATTATAAATATGTATCTTTATTAAAAGAAAAAGAATTTCCGCGCGTAATTATTTCAAGGAGACTTAAATAACACAT
>CAZKBC010000058.1:1863-5272 GCA_964551265.1 uncultured Muribaculaceae bacterium
TAAAAGAAAAAGAAATTATTGCAAAAGAAGAAAAAGTTGGTATATGGGGAAATATTTATTCAGTAACTTATAAATATAAAGATATAACATATAAAGAAGATGTAGTAGGTGGAACAATTATTGAACCATATAAGTTAAATAAAGAATATGAAAAAGATTTTATTGGATGGTTTTATAATAATAAACCTTATGAATTTAAATCTCCTATAAATGAAGATATAGAATTAATTGGAAAATATAAAGAAAATCCTATGCTATTTAGAATAATAATGATTATATTATTTCTTATTGTTTTATATTTTATTGATAAAAAAGAATTTGACAGACAAATAAAAAAAATAAGGAATAGAGTGTTTGAATAAAGGTATCTATTATGATATTATTGTGAATGGGAGATTTTATGAAAGTATTAGTGATTATACCTGCATATAATGAATCGGGTAACATTTTATCTACTGTTGAATCTATAAATAAAACTAAAATTAAGAATGTTGTTTTAGATTATATTGTTATCAATGATAATTCTCTTGATTCAACAAAAGATATATGTATAAAAAATAATATTAATTATATAGATTTACCTATTAACTTAGGAATAGGTGGAGCAGTTCAAACTGGATATAAGTATGCATATAATAATGATTATGATATTGCGATACAATACGATGGAGATCATCAACATGATGAAAAATATATTGAGAACTTAATAGAGGAATTAAATAAAGGTAATGATATAGTAATAGGATCTAGATTTATATCTGATTTAAGTGAATTTAAATCGACTAGGTCAAGAAGATTTGCTATAAGATTTTTATCATACATAATAAAATTAGTATCCGGTAAGAAGATATATGATCATACGAGTGGTTTTAGGGCAGTAAATAGAGATATTATTAAACTATTTAAGGAAGAGTACCCAATAGACTATCCCGAGTCAGAAACTAACGCAATGCTTGCTGTAAGAGGTTATAAGATAAGTGAAATACCTGTAGAAATGAATGAAAGAAAACATGGTAAGAGTTCTATACATTCTATAAAATATTTATATTTTGCTATTAAGGTTCCTTTAGCTATTATAGTTACTAGTATAATATATGGAGGTAAGAGATGATTTCTATACAATTAATTATATTTTTAACATTTATATATATAGTATTATTTATTATCTTATTATATTTGATATTTAATAAAATATTATCTGTAAGAGATTCTTTAGTATGGTTTTCATTTTTATTATTGATGATATTATTTTCATATTCAAATAATATTCTAAAAGATTTATCTACATTCTTAGGTATTGAAATAGTATCTAATATGATATTTTTCTTTGGATTTATATTGTTAATTGGTATGTCTATATTTACATCTATATATCTATCTAAACAAAAGAATAAGATTACTATCTTAGTACAAGAAGTTGCTTTATTAAAAAAGAAAGTAGAGGATTTAGATGTTATTAGAAAAAATAAATAAACATAAAGTATTTCTAAAATATATGTCATCTGCTGGTATTTGTTTTTTCTTAGATCAAGTACTATTTTATGTATTTAGATTATTACTAATAAATAGTTTGGGTGACTCTTCAATATTTATAGGTGCTACTTTTGCAAGAGGAATTAGTTCATTTATTAATTATTTAATTAATAGAGATGTTGTATTTAATACTAAGAATAAGGATAAAACACTAATTAAATATTACTCATTAGTTATAATACAACTTGGGATATCTACATTATTAGTATATTTAATATACAAGATTACTAATAATAATACTTCTATAATAAAGATAATAGTAGATATATTAATATTTGTAATAAACTATTTTATACAAAAGAAATATATATTTAATAACAAGGAGTAACATGAATAAAAAAATACTTATTATAATATTCGGAATATTAAGCTCTTTTGCTTTTATAAATAATACTAATGAATATTTAGTTAGTTTTGTATTAGGTATTTTTTTTATTACTTTTTATAATAAATATCTATTTAAATATAAAAGAAATAATTTATTATTCATTTTATCAGTAATATTCTCTTTACTAATGATATTTGGATATAGCTATAAATTAAATGGAAATTCTATCTATGTTAATGAACACATTATAGAATCTATTATTTCTTTTATTGGTTATACATCATTCTTTTATGTTGCTTTAAATTATTTAAATGAATTATTAATAAATATAAAAATAAATAATAAATTAAAAAATAATAAATTAATTAATCTATTTAATAAAAATCCTTTTTTATTTAGTTTTATATTACTATTTATTTGTTATTTACCATATATTATTTCTTACTATCCAGGAGTAATTAATTATGATGCCGCAAATCAAATAAAAGAGGTTATGGGAATTCCTACTAGATATTTAGATAGTATAATATTACCTAATAATTTAGTAAGTATTACTAATTTTAATCCTGTTATACATACTTTATTAATAGGTGGGTTATTTAAATTTGGGCACTTAATTGGAAATGTAAATATTGGTATGTTTATATATACATTAATACAAGTATTTATTGTTATAGGAGTTTTCTCATATTCAATATATTATATGTATAAAAAAGAATTCAATAAAAAATTAATATTAACATCTTTATTATTATTTGCACTTATACCAGTATTTCCTATGTACTCTATAACGGGTGTAAAAGATGTAATATTTTCATCATTAATATTTTTATATATTATTAAACTATATGATTTTATTAAATATTCTAATAATAAGAAAGATTTAATAGGATTATTAATAGTATCCATATTTATAATATTATTTAGAAATAATGGAATACATACATTATTATTAAGTTTTCCTTTCTTATTATTTATAAATAAATTTAAAAAAGAAGTATTAATGGTCTTTATAATTTTATTATTATTTAACTATACTTATACAAAAGGATTACTTCCTATATTAAATATACCGGGTACATCTATTAGAGAAGGATTATCTATTCCTTTTCAACAAACTGCTAGAACTGTAAAATATCATTCAAATAAATTAAGTGAATCTGATAAAGAGGTTATAGATAAAATATTAGGATATGAAGATTTAGGTAAAAGATATAGACCAAATATATCAGATCCAGTTAAGAATAAATTTAATAAGAATACTACTGATAAAGAATTAAAAGAATATTTTAATGTATGGTTTAAAGGATTATTAAAATATCCAAGTACTTATGTAGACGCTACTATAAATACTATTTATGGATATTTTTATCCAAATACTACTAATTGGTATTTATATAATAATTACAATACAAAGTTAGAAGAAGCTGGTTTTGACTATAAATTTAATTCTTTAAATACTTCAAGAGAAGTAATAAAAGGAGTAGGGAATTATTTTCCGAATATTCCTATATTTGGTTTAATAGTAAACATTGCAATCAATATATG
>CAZKBC010000058.1:5282-5603 GCA_964551265.1 uncultured Muribaculaceae bacterium
TGCTTTATTATGATGATTTATCTAATAATAAATAAAAAAAATAAATATATTATTATATTGCTTCCTTGTTTTGCACTCTTACTAGCGTGTATGGCAGGACCCGTTAATACATACTTTAGATATATATTACCAATAGTATTTTCTATGCCATTTTTGTTGAATGTGTTATTTATAGAAATAAATAAGCATAAAAGTTAATTAATTGTTTACTTTTGTGTTGCATTTTTTTTCAAATTAATATAAAATGAGATAGTCAATCCCAAAATGGCTTAAATGGGCTTGTAGCTCAGCTGGTTAGAGCGCACGCCTGATAAGCGTGAG
>CAZKBC010000059.1:0-5465 GCA_964551265.1 uncultured Muribaculaceae bacterium
ATGACTGGAGCAGAGAAGTTACTTGGTAAAGGAGATATGTTATTTTTACCAACAGGAGAATCAGCGCCTATTAGAATTCAAGGGGCATATGTATCTGATGATGAAGTACAAAGAGTAGTAGACCATACAGTTAAACAACAAATTGCGAAATATGATGAAAGATTTTCAGTACAAAATGAGGAAGCTACTAGAATGCATAATGATGGTGAAGAAGAAGAGTATGAAGATCCTTTATATGATGAGATAGTAGAGTTTGTAGTTAAATCTCAAAAAGCAAGTGCATCTTTACTTCAAAGAAGATTTAAATTAGGATATAATAGAGCAGCAAGAATCATTGACTTGTTAGAAGAAAGAGGTATAATAGGACCACAACAAAGCGGTTCTAAGCCAAGAGAAGTAATGGTTAAGTTAGAAGAAGATAACTAGGAGGTTTAAATGGGCGTAAGAAAAACATATGGATTAAGAATTTATAAAGATGGAAATCCATGCTCAGAACACACTTATTATTCGTTAGAAAAAATACATAGAAAAACTATAGAATATGAAAATTCTTTATCTTTATCAGAGTCTATTAAAGAAAAATTTAAATTAAACAATTCAAAGTTATATGATCCAAATTCATTTTATACAGCTGAGATTGTATATTATCCTAATAAAAAAGATACTCAAGAAATAGCAAAAAAATCTGAATATGGAGATTTTAAATCCAATGGAGTATCAAGTGAATATATACCGATTTTGTATAAAAAAGATGAAAAAATATTTAATTTAAAATACTTGGAATCTAGATTTTATTCATTACTTACAATGCATGATCCTAGATTTAGAAATAGATTAAAAGAATTTTATGAATCAAGTACAAAACCCGCAAAAGACAAATACGGTAACGATTATATTAAACCAAGTATAAATATATATAGAGATGTTTTAATTATTATAAAAGCATATAATAATGGTACATCAAATGAATTAGAATTTAATATAGGAAAGTTATATGATAAAGTAATACTTGGAAGTCTTGCAGAAAGAACAAAAATATATAAGATAATGGAAGATGAATTTCCATTAAAAGAGAAAAAAGTACAACCACAAACAGTTCAAACAAAAATGGACTATAGAGAAGAAGTACCTTGGATAGATTATTTTAAAATACCTGAAGAGGAAAGATATAAATATAAACAAGGACCTATACAAAAAGACGATTCCATTAGATTGGTTAAGTTAATTGAATCAAAAGATAAACCAAAATCAAGATAACCGTAAGGTTATTTTTTAGAAAGGATAGTATGATTCATATTTATGATTTTATAAATTATTTAATTAATGTTAGAAACTATAGTGAAAATACTACTATAAATTATAAACTTGATTTAGAAGAATATATTAAGTTTATAGAATTAAATAATATTAAAATATTAAATATAAAATATGAAGATATTAGTCCTTATTTAGCGCATCTATACAACGAAAAACATTATTCTAAATCTTCTGTAAGTAGAAAGATAAGTACTTTAAGAAGCTTTTATAAATATTTATATGATAATGAATTAATAGATAAAAATCCTTTTCTATTTATTTCTTTACCTAAAAAAGAAAAAAAATTACCTAGATTTGTTAACTATGAAGATTTAGCTTTAATATTAAATACACCAAATATAAATACTGATATAGGTATAAGAGATAGATTAATATTAGAACTATTATATGGAACAGGAATTAGAGTATCAGAGTTATGTAATATTAATATAAATGATATAGATTATAAGAATAAAACTATTAGAATAATTGGTAAGGGAGATAAAGAAAGAATAGTATTGTTTGGAGAATATTGTGAAGAAATACTATTAAAATATATAAACAATAATAGAAACAATTTACTTAATGATAAAGAACATAATATATTAATAGTATCTAATAATGGATCTAAAATAGGAGTAAGTACAGTTCAAAAAATATTATCAGATATATTAAAGAGTGCATCTATTAAAAAAAATATTACTCCACATGTATTTAGACATACGTTTGCAACTCATTTATTAAATGAAGGTTGCGATATATTAACTGTCAAAGAATTATTAGGACATTCATCTTTAGACACTACACAAGTATATACTCATGTATCTAATGAGAAACTTAGAGAAGTATATTTAAATACTCATCCTAGAGCAAAGAAGAAAGATGATTATCAATAGTAAATAAGAGTAAACATAGGTTGTTTACTTTTTTTTAATTTGATACTATATAATATAGGAGTCTATATGAATAATAAGGGATTTACATTAATAGAATTACTTGCAGTAATAGTAGTATTAACTATTGTTTTAGTAATTGCAATACCAAGAATACTAAACGTAGTAGAAGAATCACAAAAAGAAGCATTTAGAATAACTGGAGAACAATTAGTAAAAGGAGCAAAAGATAGATTACAAATGAATTCCATGTATCCTCAAGATGATAAGACATATACTATAACTAATGGGGCATTTGTAGGAGATTCGATACCAATGAGTGGCGAATTACCCGATAATGGGATAATATATATAACTTCTGATGGTGTAGTATCGCTGGCGGTATCTGATGGAAATTATTGTATAAGAAAATATGATACTGAGGAAAATGTAATTGTAAGCAACGATCCTCAATGTGAAATTGTAGAATATACACCTGTATCCTGCTTTACATATTCAAAAACTGCTACACAAGTAACAATTACTGACTATGATAATATTTGTCCAAAAGATGTTGTAATACCCGAAACAATAGATGGGTTACCGGTAAAAATGTTGGGAAATATGTCGTTTTATTCAAATCAACTTACAAGCATAATAATTCCTAATAATGTGACAAGTATCGGTTCGAATGCGTTCTCTCATAATCAACTAGCAAATTTAAAGATTCCAAACAGTGTAATTAGTATTGGAGATGCTGCATTTTCGGATAATCAATTAATTAGCGTAGATATTCCAAACAGCATTACAAGTATTGGGAGTACTACTTTTGCAAAAAATCAATTAACAAACATTTATATTCCAACAAGTGTAATAAATATTGGAGGAGGTGCATTTAATAACAACTTGCTTCCAAATGATCAAGCATATATATATGCCAGAAATTCTGATGGAAGTAATAATTTAACTATATTGATGAGTTATGGTGGAGCAAAAAGAAATGATATAGTTATTCCTGAAGAGGTTGTTGAACTTGGAATGGGTGCATTTAGTGGTAATTCAATTACTGAAGTAACTCTTTCATCAAATTTAAAAATAATTGGAGATTTTTCTTTTAATGATAACCATTTATCAAGTGTTTATTTTCCTAATAGTTTAGTAAGTATTGGCCGTTGCGCTTTCCAATCAAATAGAATAGAGTCTATTATAATCCCTGATAACGTAACATATGTCGGAGGATATGCATTTTCTGGTGCTGGATTGAGAAGTTTGATTATTGGAAACGGATTAAATAAAATAGAGGAACATGCTTTTCAATGGAATTACTATTTAACTAACGTTTCAATTGGGAGTGGTGTAAAAATAATTGGAGTTCATTCATTTGATGCAGATGGATTAACAAGTGTTGTTATTCCAAATAATGTAACAAGTATTGAAACGGGCGCTTTTTATAATAATAAATTAACTAATTTGGTAATTCCCAATTCTATTACAAGTATGGGTAGAATGGTATTCAATAGAAATCAATTACCAGATAATCAAGCTTTTATATATGCAAGGAATCTTGATGGAAGTGAAGATACCACTAAAATAGTAAGTTTTGGAGGAGTAAATAGAAACAATGTTATAATTCCAAATACAGTCACAAGTATAGAAAGTTATTCATTTTGGGGAAATATAATAACAAATATAACTCTTCCGAATAATTTAATAAATTTTGGAGCCTATGCTCTTGCTAGTAATCAACTAACAAGTGTAACAATCCCAAATAGTATTACAAGTATTCCAGACGGTCTTCTTTCTAATAATCAATTAACTAGTATTACAATTCCAAATACTGTAAACAATATTGGGAACAGTGCATTTTACAATAATAATCTTACTAGTATAACAATGCCTATAAATGTTGCATTAACAACAAGTTCAATTTCATCAACATTCTTTGATTCCTATGTAACAGCAAATAGTAGAACTGCCGGAACATATACGGCTCCATCACAAACAGGATTATGGACTAAGCAATAATAGTAAATAAGAGTAAACATAGGTTGTTTACTTTTTTTTAATTTGATATAATATTAGTTGTGTTTAAGGAGGAAGAATGAATAAATACGTTTATGCTTTTGAAGAAGGCAAAAAAGAAATGAAAAACCTTTTAGGTGGTAAGGGAGCTAATTTAGCGGAAATGACTAATATTGGATTACCTGTTCCTAGAGGTTTTACAATAAGTACAGAGGCTTGTACTGAATATTATAATAATAATGAATCAATAACTGATGAAATGATTAATGAAATATTTTCAAAATTAGAAGAATTAGAAAATAAAACAGGTAAGAAGATGGGAGATTTAAGCAATCCATTATTAGTGTCTGTTAGAAGTGGATCTCGTGCTAGTATGCCAGGAATGATGGATACAGTACTTAATTTAGGTTTGAATGATGAAGTAGCAAAAGGATTTGCTGAAGCTACTAATAATCCTAGATTTGCATATGATTCATATAGAAGATTTATACAAATGTTTTCAGATGTAGTTAAGGGATATTCTAAAGCATCTTTTGAAAGATATTTTGATAAGATTAAAGAAGAAAAAGGTGTTAGTAACGATTTGGAATTATCTGCAGATGATATGAAAGAAGTAACTGAAAAGTTTAAAGCTAATTACTTAGAATTATCTGGTGAAGAATTTCCACAAGATCCTAAGGTTCAATTAATTGAAGCAGTTAAGGCTGTATTTAGATCTTGGATGAATGAAAGAGCTATAGTATATAGAAGATTAAATGAAATACCTGGAGATTGGGGAACAGCAGTTAGTGTTCAAGAAATGGTATATGGTAATAGAGGAAATAATTGTGGAACAGGTGTAGCATTCACTAGAAATCCATCAACTGGAGAAAAGAAATTATATGGAGAATATTTAATAAATGCACAAGGTGAAGATGTTGTTGCGGGTATAAGAACTCCAGAACCTATATCTAAGTTAGAAACAGATATGCCTGAAATATATAATGAATTTGTAAGAATAGCAGATCTTTTAGAAAAACATTATAAAGATATGCAAGATATGGAATTTACTATTGAAAATGGTAAGTTATTTATGTTACAAACTAGAAATGGTAAAAGAACAGCACAAGCTGCATTAAAAGTAGCAGTAGATTTAGTAAATGAAGGAATGATTACTAAAGAAGAAGCTTTATTAAAAGTTGATCCAAAACAATTAGATCAATTATTGCATCCAAACTTTGATCCAGAAACTTTAAAAAACACACATATAATTGCTAATGGTTTAGCAGCTTCCCC
>CAZKBC010000060.1:0-5464 GCA_964551265.1 uncultured Muribaculaceae bacterium
CTTGTTCACCATTTAGAGTTCCAATAGCAAGACTTGCAGCTGCTCAAGCAGTATTAAAACAAAAACAATAAATAACTTAAAACCAAGATAGAGATATTTTGGTTTTTTTATTTTGATAAATGTTTCATGATATTAAATAAAAATCTAAAATTTAATGATAAAAAAGGTAGAGCTTATTTAGCTCTACCTTTACTTGCTTCTTGAAGATATGATATATAATCTCCATATATATTAATATTATCTTTTTTATTATAATTTAATATAATTGATTTATATTGATTTAATAATGAAATTTTTTGTTTAGCGGTCGCTGTTTTGCTAGATATATCACTATTATTATCTACCATTATTTGAGTAGGTATTGATGCTTCATGATCAAAATATTCTCCCAAATCCTTAACTTGTGGTGCTAATAAACTATTTATTATATAAGTTTGTCTTTGGTTTGTATCTAAGTTTTCTTGTTTTAATCTTATACAAAAGTATGGAGAAATAGGCTCATTACTTTGAGTATATAATAACTTGGTTTCATCTTCAGTTTGTAATTTACCAAAGTTAAATTCCTCTAATTCAAATAATTTCTCAAATATAGAACATTTTATTTTACTTTTAAAATAGTTAATAGCTCTATTTCCATTACAATTTTTATCATATTGTATTACTAAGTCAGATGCATCTAATAAGATTTTAGCCCAATCATATGATGTTGGTTTATAATTAATTCTTAAAACATTTGTAAGAAAATCCTTATAATAATCTCCTTCAAAGAAATTATTATAGTCAATTCCTAACATGTGACATATATTCTTATCTAATACTGTAAAGTCAACTTCTTCTCCATCACTAAATATAATACTATATTCTTTTCCTTTAAAATATTCTTCATATAGCCTTAATTGTTCTTTCATTTTTTTAAATGTTTCTTTAGCATAATCTTCTCCAGGAAATGGAGAGAATCTTGGATATTTAGAAACATTATCTAATTCTTTTAATGTTATCATAATAATTTTACCCCTTTTTTTATAGATTGTATTATACATAAATATATAATTTTGTCAAATTGCTAAGTAAATTTACATAATCTGAAAATTAGCTTTTAAACATTATCCGCGGTATTATTGTACATATAAAAGTTATTTTAAATTAATATTTTTTATCCTAATTATGCTTTGCTACAATCATTCTTGGAAGTAAAATAGATAAAATAATCATACTTAAATTAGAAAATAAATATCTATTTTTTATAGTGTGCAAGTTGCATAAATAGAACAATGATGATAAAATAGTCTTAGGTGATATTATGAAAAATAAAAGTAGTATATTTGAAGAAAAACTATATCAAGATTTCAATTATGATTTTGTATGTTTAAGACATAAATTGGGTTTAACTCAACAAGAAATGGCGGATAAATCTAGTGTATTAAGAGATAAAATAGCAAAAATAGAAAGAGGTATATACCCCCCAAATATTAGAAGTTTACTTAAAATATTAGGACCTTTAGGATATACCTTAAAAATTGAAAGAATAAAAAAGGAGGATAGTCATGAAAGAAAGTAATATTGTAATATATGAAACTGAAGATGGAAAAATAAATGTTGATGTGTTTTTAAAAGAAGATACAATTTGGCTAACGCAAAAGAGTATGAGTGAATTGTTTGAATGTAGTTCAGACAATATTAGTTTACATTTAAAAAATATTTTTGAAGAAAATGAATTGTCTAAAGATTCAACTACCGAGAAATTCTCGGTAGTACAAAAAGAAGGAAATAGAAGGGTTGCTAGAAAATTAGATTTTTATAATTTGGATGCAATTATTGCGGTAGGATATAGAGTTAATTCTAAAAAAGCTACAAAGTTTAGAGTATGGGCAACAAGTGTATTAAAGGACTATATTATTAAAGGATATAATATTGATAAAGAAAGAATGAAAAACGGACCTAAATTTGGCAAGGATTATTATGATGAATTACTTGAAACTATTAAAGAAATAAGATTAAGTGAGAGAAGATTTTATCAAAAAATAACAGATATTTTTGAAACAACAAGTGTTGATTATGATAAAGAATCTGAAGAAGCTTATACTTTTTTTCAAATAGTTCAAAATTACATTATGCTATAACGGGACATACTGCTGCCGAATTAATCTATGATAGGGTAAATTCTAATAAAGATAACATGGGATTAACTTCGTGGAAGCATTCTCCTAATGGTAAAATTATGAAGTATGATATAAGTGTTGCAAAGAATTATTTAAATCAAAACGAATTAAAAAAAATGGAAAATTTATCAATATTATTTTTAGATTATGCTGAAGATATGGCTAATGATTACAAGTTAATGAATATGCAAAAATGGATTGATGCTACGGACGACTTATTAAAATTTAGAAAAAAAGAGGTATTAACAACATCTGGTAATATATCTCATAAAAAGGCTATAGAGAAAGCAAAAAGAGAATATAAAAAATATAAAATTAAACAAGATATAGAATATGTTTCTTCAATGGACGAACTATATAGTAAATATTTAGAGGAAAACAAAAAAGTGTAAATTATGTAAAAAGTGGACTAATATTACTCAAAATCTTAGATTTGACATATTAAATTAAAATGTCACTAATGAAATATTAATAAAAAAATTGTTTTAGTTATTATTTGCTAATATAATTATGTTCTTATTCAAGCACTTTTAATACAAAAACAATTAAAAGTTCTACTAATATAGAACTTTTTTTGTTATAATCAATACATAATGATGGGGGACTTATGAAAACAAAAAAATCAGAAGATCTTATATTTAATTATGGAAGCATGGGTAGTGGTAAAACAGCTTTGCTACTTAGAAAGTATTATAATTGTACACAAGATAATGAAATACCAGTATTATTATTAAAACCTTCAATAGATGATAGATATGGAGAAGATATAATTCAATCGAGAATTGGAATATTTGCGCCAGCAATATCAATTAATAAAGCTACAGATATTGAAGAAATAGTAAATAATCAAAAAGAACATCCTCATATAATTATGCTTGATGAAGTTCAATTTTTAACTTCTTCTCAAATTGAACAGTTAAAAAGTTTATCAGATAATGAAGGAATATTAATTGATGCATATGGACTTAAAATAAATTTTAGAGGCAATCTATTTGGAGAAGAAACCGGAACAATAAAAAAGTTGTTAGAAGTAAATACAAGAGAAAATTATATTCAAAGTTATTGTACATGTGGAAATGACGCTACACACATTGCAAGATATAATCCAAATACTTGGGAAATTCAAACAGAGGGGCCAGAGATATTAATTGGGGGTAACGAAAGATATGTTGGCTTATGTCATAGATGCTGGAATAGTGGTTTTATTCCAAGACCCTCAAGACTTAAAGTTTATAGTAAAATGATAAAAGAAGAACTATCAAAAGGTAATGAAGTTAATAATAATAGATTAATAGAATTAAGAAAACTTATAGAAAACGAACAAGAATTAATTACTGATGAAGAAATCTTTTTAAATCAAAAGATTGAAAAAGATGCTAGAAAGAAAATAATATCTTTATATAATTCTAAAAAAAGATAACATCTTTAGATTAGCAAATTTAAATATAAATATTTATTATAAATCTAAAAACAATTATAATTAATTGTTTTTTTGTTAGTGTTTATATTCAAAAATAGGTATCTTGTATTTTGATTAATAGTATTAAACGTAATATTATCTATTTTGAAAGGAGAAATATATGTTAAATCAAATAGTTATTGTAGGTAGATTGGTTAGAGATCCAGAACTAAGAGAAACAGAAAATGGTAAAAAGATTACTAATGTTACTCTAGCAGTTCCAAGGAGTTATAAAAATTCTAAAGGAGAGTATGAAACAGATTTCATTGATTGTGTATTATGGACGGGCATAGCTGAAAATACAGTTGAATATTGTAAAAAAGGAGACTTATTAGGAATAAAAGGCAGAGTACAAACAAGAGTATTTGAAACAGATGATGATAAAAAAAGACATGTAACAGAAGTAGTAGCAGAAAAAGTAACATTCTTATCACCTAAGAAAGCAGATGAATAATCTGTTTTTATTTTAAGGAGTGCTATGAATTATTATAATGAAATAAAAAGTGAATTAATTAATAACGAAGTAACTAAAAAAGTAAATGATTATAGTAAAAATAAGGGTGATTTGAATACTTATTATAATGTTGGTAAATTATTAAGTGAAGCAGGTAAGCATTATGGCGAAGGAATAATAAAGGAATATTCAAAAAGATTAACTAATGAATTAGGAAAAGGATATACATCTAAAAGTTTATTTAAATATAGAAAGTTTTATTTAGTATTTGAAAAAATCTCGACACTGTCGAGAAAATTAACATGGAGTCATTATTCCGAATTATTAGTATTATACGATTATAATGAAATCAATTATTATATTTATATAAGTGAAAATCAAAATCTATCAGTTAGAGAATTAAGAAATAAAATTAAAAGTAAAGAATATGAAAGGTTAGATAATAAAACTAAGTTAAAACTAATCACTAAAGAAGAACAAAAAGTAGAAGATTTTATTAAAAATCCAATATTAATCAAAAATAGCTATAGTTACATTGAAATATCAGAAAAGATTTTAAAAAAATTAATTCTAGAGGATATAGGTAATCTTTTAAAAGAACTTGGAGAAGGATTTAGTTATATAGGAAATGAATATAAAATAAAACTAGGAGATGTATATAATTATATAGACTTACTTCTTTATAATATAGAATATAATTGCTATATAGTAGTAGAGCTTAAAGTAACCGAGTTAAAGAAAGAACATATTGGTCAAATAGAAACTTATATGAATTATATTGATAAAAATATTAAAAAAATAAATCAAGATAAAACAATAGGGATTATTATATGTAAGAAAGATAATGAATTTATAATGGAATATTGTAGTGATTCAAGAATATTATCAAAAGAGTATCAATTAATATAACTGTAATGGTATAATAAATAATAAGGTGATTAAATGAAAAAAAGCATATCAAATGAACTTGCTTTAAATGAGGATTTATTATTTGAATGTGCATTGAGAGAAAATAATAAGGAAACTTTAAAGCAAATTAGAAAAGTAGATATACACAATCATGCTTCATATTCGTGTAGAAAAAAATATTTGGAGCAAAAAAATATCGTGCTAGGTAAAGAGAAAGTCAAAAATATAGACACATTAATAGAATTTAGCCGGAAATATATAACACCATTAAAAAAGAATGTTGATGGGTTAGAAATTCTATTAAAAGGAACATTCGAAAATTGCATAAATACAGGTGTAACTGTTGTATCTACATCAATAGATTTTAAGGACTGCATTAGAACTTTTGGCTCGAATATTGACGAGTTTATTAATTTTCTAAAAAAGTTTAATTACAAAAATTTGAAAATTTCATGGGTTCTTGAAATTAGCAGAGATAGTTAT
>CAZKBC010000061.1:0-2633 GCA_964551265.1 uncultured Muribaculaceae bacterium
AATAAAGATATGAATTTTCATTATAGAACATCATTTTTAAAAGAGAATCCCGGTTATATTTGTTTAGAAGCAAAAATAGTCTTAAAAAAAGGAGAGATTATTGCGATTACAAATCTTATTGAAGATAGAAAACAAAAAAGATTAATGTCACAACCTTTAGAATATCCAAGTGCAGGAAGTGTATTTAGAAATCCAGAAAACGATTTTGCTGGTAGATTAATTGAAGAGTGTGGATTAAAAGGGAAAATAATAGGGGGGGCAATGATAAGCATAAAACACGCTAATTTTATTATTAACCATGGAAATGCTACTGCTAAAGATATTAAAGACTTAATAGATTTAGCAAAGAAAGAAGTAAAGAAGAAGTTTGATGTTGATTTATTCTTAGAACAAGAAATATTTAATTAGGAGATTTATGGAGGATAAGAAAAGAAAAATTAATATTAAAAGATTATTAATATTCCTATTAGTACTATATATAATAGGAAGTTTTATTTTTTCTTTAATTACTTTTCCAATTAAAAATATATATATAATAAATAATACATATTTATCAGATCAAGAAGTAATTGATATATCAGGTATTAGAGAATATCCTAGTATTATATTTACTTCAAAAAATAGTATAAAAAATAAATTAATGAAAAATCCTTTAGTAAATTCAGTTAATATAAAAAAAGAGTTTTCAGGGAAAATAACTATCAATATAAAAGAAAATAAACCGATATTTTATGATAAAAACAAAAAACAAAGTGTATTAAGTAATGGTATATTTATTGATAAAGCTTTTGATATTCCAATACTTAATAATACTATGCCAAAAGCTATATATGATAAATTAATTGAGTCTATAAATAAAGTGGATCAAGATGTGTTTTTAAAAATATCAGAAATAGAATATGCAAAAACAGAACAAGATGATGAAAGATTCTTAATAAAGACAACAGACAAAATAAAGATATATGTTAACATTAGAAGATTTGAAGATATTAATTATTATAATGAATTGTTATCAACTTTAGATAATAAGACTGGAACTTGGTATTTAGATTATGGTAACTTTTTCGAAAGCGATTAATCATATAATTGTTAAAAAACAATCTTTTATAGTATAATTAATAATAAGGAGAATTCAATGAGGAAGATATATACAAGTATTGATATTGGTACAAGTTATATTAAACTATTAGTTTCTGAAGTATCAGATGATAAACTAAATGTTTTAGCGTCTTCTTGTGTTGAATCAAAGGGGATAAAAAGAGGATTAATAGTAGATGCTAATGAAGCAGTAATATCTATTAAAGAAGCAATATCTTTAGTTGAAGGAAAACTAGGAATAAAAATAGATAAAACAATTGCGAGTGTTCCTTTATATAATGTTAACTATACTTTAATAAGTGGAAAAACCAATATAGAATCTGAAGATTCTAAAGTTACTGGTAACGATATAATGGATGCTATACAAGATGGAGCAACTAGTAAGTTAGATGAAAATAAAGAATTAGTAACAATAGTACCAATAGATTTTATATTAGACGGAAACAACATGATAAAAGATCCTAAAGGATTAGTTGGTAAGTTATTAGAAGTAAAATGTATGATGGTTACAACACCTAAAATAAATGTTCATTCAATAATGGGTATTTTAGAGAGTGTTGGAATAAAAACAATAGATATTAATATTGGACCTATTGCAGATTATGAAGCATATAGATCAAAAGAATTAGATAAAGAGATGGTATCAATAATTAATATTGGAAGCGAAACAACAACGGTATCCTTATTTAATAAGGGAATTATAGTAAACTCTGAGATATTAAAAATTGGTGGTCAAAATATAGATAATGATATTTCGTATGTATATAAGTTATCAAATGATGATAGTACTAAGATAAAAGAAAAGTTTTCTCTAGCGCATAAAAAATTTGCGCAAATTAATGAAGTAACAGAAATGCTTACAACTAGTAGAGATCTAGTCAAAATAAATCAATATGACTTATCTAAAGTAGTAATGTCTAGATTAGAAGAAATTCTTAAATTAGCAAAAAAACAACTTTTTCTATTAACAAACAAGGAAATAAAGTATATAATAATTACAGGTGGTTCAAGTGAATTGCCACAAATGCAATATATTGTGGATGAAATATTTGAGAACAATGCTTATGTAAGTAAGATAGATCAAATAGGAGTGAGAAATAATAAGTATTCTACAGTAATTGGATTAATAAAGAGTTTTGATAAAAAATTGAAGATGAGAGGAAAAGATTATTCTATGTTCTCCATCGATAAACAAGAAGATATATCTATTCCAAAAAGAAAAGGAATAGGAGAAGATTCTATTTTAGGAAAGTTTTTTGGATTATTTTTGGATTAGGAGGAAGTATGTTTGGTTTAGAAATGGATCAGTTAGCTAAAATAAAAGTAATAGGTGTAGGTGGTGCTGGAAACAATGCCATCAATAGAATGATTGAATCCGGTGTAAAAGGTGTTGAATTCATTGTAGCAAATACAGATGGACAAGCATTAAATGGTTCAAAGGCAACTATTAAAGTCCAATTAGGAGAAAAACTAACTGGGGGCTTAGGAGCTGGAGCTAATCCAGAAATAGGAAGAGATGCCGCATTAGAAACTAA
>CAZKBC010000061.1:2643-5396 GCA_964551265.1 uncultured Muribaculaceae bacterium
GCACGTCAAGCGGCCTTGGATAGTGCTGAACAAATTAAAAAAGCTTTAGAAGGTTCTGATATGGTTTTTATAACTTGTGGATTAGGTGGAGGAACAGGTACTGGAGCTTCTCCAGTAATTGCGGAAATAGCAAAAGATTTAGGAGCTCTTACAGTTGCAATAGTAACTAAACCATTCTCTTTTGAAGGCAAAAAAAGAATGCAACAAGCCCAAATGGGTCTTGAAGAATTAAGAAAAAATGTAGATACAATGATTGTTATTCCAAACGATAGATTAAGAGATATAATTGAAAAAACAACTCCAATGTTAGATGCTTTTAAAGAAGTAGATAATGTATTAAGAAGAGGAGTTCAATCAATATCAGATCTTATTGCTGTTACAGGACTTATTAACTTAGACTTTGCTGATGTTAAAGTAGTTATGAAAAATAGTGGTAATGCACTTATTGGTATTGGTATAGGTTCTGGAGAAAACAGAGCTATAGAAGCGGCTAAACAAGCAGTAAGTAGTCCTTTATTAGAAGAGAGTATTGATGGAGCAACTAACGCAATAATAAATGTTACGGGTGGTGCTAACCTTAATTTATTTGAAGTAGAAGATGCTGTTGAAGTAATTAGAGCGGCTGCTAAGACGGATATTGATACAATATTTGGTGCTGTAATTAATGAAAATTTAAAGGATGAAATAATAGTTACTGTTATAGCAACTGGTTTTGATAAGGGAAAATCAAATGTTGAACAATTAAAACCAACTACACATACAATGGAAGAAACAATAAATTCTAATGAAGAACCCAAGACTACATTAGATATTCCTCCATTTTTAAGAAGTAAAAAGAATTTTTAAGTAGAGGAATCTACTTTTTTTATTTGACAACCAATATATTACTTGTATAATAATTTGTTGTATTAAGGAGAAATCATATGGAAAACAAAGAAGTAGTAAATAATAAAGAAAGATATAAGAATATAAAAGCAAATGAGTTAGTAGAATTAGAAATAAAATTGATAGAAAAAACTAATAAAGTAAAAAAAGAAAATATTATTAGAAGAACTTTTTTTGCTGCAGGAATCTTATCTTTAATATTATTAAAAGACCAAATTTCTAGTGAAAAAATAAACTTTTTGGGTACTGCAATTGGAGGAATTTCTTCCATTGGTTTCTTTTCATTATATTTAAAAAAATTAAAAAATAAATCAAAGATTGAAAACGACTTAATGTTTGCAAAACACGACTTTAATAGTGAAAAAGGTAATTTAAATTTAGAAGAAAGTTTACAATTTGAACAAAAGAGAAAAGAATTGGGATTATCAAGAAATAAGATAAAATAATCTTTTTATGCTATAATATTACCGAGGTATTTATGAGAAATATTTATGATTTAACTAAAGAAGAATTAGAAAAATATTTATTAGAAAATAACGAAAAAAAATTTAGAACAAATCAAATATTTGAGTGGTTATATATAAGAAGAATAGATTCATTTGATGATATGACTAATATAAATAAAGAATTAA
Organism: uncultured Muribaculaceae bacterium; assembly: GCA_964551265.1. Lineage (GTDB taxonomy): Bacteria > Bacillota_I > Bacilli_A > RF39 > UBA660 > JAAYGD01. The sequence continues at coordinate 4,161 of CAZKBC010000061.1, forward strand.
TAGAAAAATTAAAAAATAATTTTTCTTTTTATACTATTAAATTAATTAAAAAAGAAGAATCAACAGATGTGAATAAATACTTATTTGAATTAGAAGATGGTAATACCATAGAATCAGTTTTAATGTTTCATAATTATGGTATTAGCTTATGTATATCAACACAAGTTGGATGCGCTATGAAATGTTCTTTTTGTGAAAGTGGAAGATTTGGCAAAACAAGAAATCTATTTTCTTATGAAATGGTAGAACAAATATTAGAAATAGAACAAGATATTAATAAAAGAATATCCCATGTAGTACTTATGGGAATTGGAGAACCTTTTGATAATTATGAGAATATTATTAATTTTATAAAAATAATTAATGATCCTAAGGGAATTTCAATTGGGGCAAGACATATTACTATTTCTACATGTGGTATTATTCCTAAAATTAAAGAATTTAGTAAAGAGAATTTCCAAGTAAATCTTGCTATTAGTTTACATGCTCCAAACGATAAATTAAGAGATAAATTAATGCCAATAAATAAAGTATATCCTATAAAGGAATTAATGGATTCTTTAAAAGAATATATAGATAAAACCAATAGAAGAATAACGTTTGAATACATTATGATTAAAGATATTAATGATACAAAAGAATGTGCTTATGAACTATCAAAATTATTAAGAGGAATTAATTGTTATGTCAATTTAATTCCCTATAATGATAACAATTATGATGAATATAAAAAGAGTGACGATTGTGAAATAATGTCCTTTTATGATATACTTAAGAAAGATGGAATAAATGTTACCATTAGAAGAAAATTTGGAGATACTATAACAGCAGCATGCGGTCAGTTAAGGTCTACAAATATGGAGGATCTATGAGAACGTTTTATTTGACAGATACCGGCAAGGTAAGAAGTCATAATGAAGATAACGTAGTCATATTAAAGAATGAAAATAATGAGTTTATGATGGCAGTAGCAGATGGAATGGGTGGACATAAAGCAGGTGAAATAGCGTCTTTTATAGCTACTAATAAATTTACTACTGAGTTTTTAAAAAAAGATTATATTGGAGATAAAGAATCTGCTGAAGAGTGGATAAGAAAAATGTATACGGAAATAAATGATGAGATATTTGAATATACTGAAGAACATCCTGAGAGTAAAGGCATGGGAACAACTTTGGTAGTGTGTTTACTGACTAATAATTTCTTGTTGTTTGCTAATATTGGAGATAGTTCTGG
>CAZKBC010000062.1:0-5299 GCA_964551265.1 uncultured Muribaculaceae bacterium
GAAGAGCTTTAGGTAAGGGATTGGAAGAACTATTTAATTCTGAAAGTTTAGAAATAGATAAAATTGAAGAAAAAATAATGCAAAGTGCTTCAAAAGAAGAAATTGTTGAATTAAATTTAGATGATTTAAGAAGAAATCCATATCAACCAAGAAAGAATTTTGACGAAGAATCATTAAAAGAACTTTCCGAATCAATAAAAACACATGGAGTATTTCAACCAATAATTGTTAAACAAAGTATTAGAGGTTATGAAATAATTGCAGGCGAAAGAAGAGTAAGAGCTAGCAAAATGGCTGGATTAACAACAATACCCGCAATAATAAGAGATTTTTCTGATGATCAAATGATGCAAATAGCATTATTAGAAAATCTTCAAAGAGAAGATTTAACAGCAATTGAAGAAGCTAATGCATACAAAAACATTATATTAGCGTTACAAATCACTCAAGATGAACTTGCTACAAAAATAGGTAAAAGCAGAAGTCATATTACAAACATGTTAGGATTACTAAGTTTACCTACAAGTGTTCAAGATATGTTATTAAATAGAGATATTTCTATGGGGCACGCTAGAGTACTCAGTAAGCTAAATGATTTATCTCAAATAGAAGTACTTGCAAAAAGAATATTAAATGAAAATCTTAGTGTAAGAAACTTAGAATATATAGTAGATAATTCGTTTAAAAGAAAAACACCAATAAATAGAAAAACTAAGAATCCGGAATATAAAAGTGTAGAAGAAGCATTAGAAGAGAAATTTGATTCTAAAGTTTTTGTTTCTAATAATAAAATATTAATTAAGTATGAATCTAAAGAAGACTTAAATAGAATCTTAGAGATATTAGAAATAAATATTGAGTGAGTAAATATGAAAGAATATAAAGAAGGATCTATAGTAATAATGAAAAAAGAACATCCTTGTGGAGAAAATAAATGGGAAATATTAAGAACTGGAATAGATATAAAAATGAAATGTACAAAATGTGATAGGATGGTAATGATTTCTAGAATAGATTTTGAAAAAAGATTAAAGAAAGTAGTTGAATAATAATGGAAGAAACACAAGTTAATAAAAGTAAAAATTGGTTAAATAACGCTATATTATTTTTTGTTGTTTTCATTATATTTATATTTATATTAAGTGTAATTGGTTCTCTATTAAATTGGGAAGGTTCATATTTAGTAAAAAATGCAGTAACTGGAAGTTTAGAAAGTAAATTGGTATCTGTAGAATCTTTGTTTTCAAGAGAAGGAATTAGATATATTATAGGGAATGTTGTATCAAATTTCATTAATTTCAAGCCTTTAGCAATGTTTTTATTCATCATGATAGGAATAGGATTTGCAGAAAAAACAGGTCTATTTACTGCGGCATTTGAATCGTGGTCTAAAAAAATTAATAAGTTTTGGTTAACATTTATTGTTGTTCTTATTTCAATCTTATCAAATGTGATAGGAGAAATAGCTTTTACATTAATTATTCCTATATCCGCAATATTATTTTTAGCTAACAATAGGAATCCTATAGTAGCAATATTTGCTTCATATGTTGGAATTACTGTTGGAACGGGTATAAATTTTATTGTAAATCAATTAAGTTTTGATTCATTAAATAATATATTGATAGGTGCTAAATTAATAGATTCAACATATAAAATGAATATGAGCACTAATATAATATTTGGTATAGTAGGCACAATATCTTTAACTTTTTTAATTACTTATATAACTGAAAAATATACAGCAAAAAAATTATCGAAATATAAAATTGAAGAGGTACTTCCAGATGAAGAAATTCCTAAAAATAAAAAGAAAAAAGCATTAAGATTATCTCTATTAGTAACTATAATATTAATATCATTTTTCATATACATGCTAATACCAACAGGTTCTCCTTTATCGGGATTACTATTAGATTATGATAAAAAAGATCTATATGGTAGAATCTTTAGCTCAAATTCTTATGTAGCGGAAGGTTTATCCTTTATAATATTAGCAATGATGTTAATTTGTGGGTGGATTTATGGTTCTATAACTGGGACTTTAAAAAATAAAAAAGGAACTCCAAATTACTTATATAATTCACTTGGCAACCTAGGTGGAGTATTAATATTGTTATTTTTTGCTTCTCAATTAATTGCATTATTTGAAAAAAGCAATATTGGAACAGTTGCAACTATATGGATTGCAAACCTTGTTGAAAGTTTAAACATTTCTGGATTACCACTTATATTACTATTTTTTATTTTAGTTGTTTTAGTAAATATAATAGATCCAACTTCAATTACTAAATTAGCAATATTAGGACCAATAGCAACTCCAGAATTTATGAAAGCAAATGTTTCTCCAGAATTTATGCAAGCCGTATTAAAATTAGGAGAAACAGTATCAGATATTATTACTCCTCTATTCCCATACTTTATTGTATTTTTAGGGGTAATAACTATTTATACAAAGAAAAATGAATCTATTAGAATTAGAGATATATATAAATTACTATTCCCATATTTTTTATTAATTACAGTATTTTGGGCTTTATTTATACTATGTTGGTATATAATAAATATTCCAATTGGTCCAGGAGTTTTGCCAACACTATAGGGGGTGTATTATGGGTTTAAAAGCAGGAATTGTAGGGTTACCAAATGTAGGTAAATCAACTTTATTTAATGCAATAACAAAAAAAAATATTTTGGCAGCAAATTATCCTTTTGCAACTATAGATCCAAATGTAGGAGTAGTAATAGTTCCAGATAGAAGAATGCTTACCTTAGAAGATATGTATATTCCAGAGAGAACTATACCAGCTACATATGAATTTATAGATATAGCGGGTTTAATAAAAGGAGCTTCAAAAGGGGAAGGCTTAGGTAATAAATTTTTAACTCACATTAGAGAAGTAGATGCAATATGTGAAGTTGTAAGATGTTTTGATGATGATAAAATAATTCATGTTGAAAATTCGATAGATCCATTAAGAGATATTGAGACATTAGAAATAGAATTAATGTTATCTGATTTAGAAATAGTAGAATCAAGAATATCAAAAATTGAAAAAAAAGCAATTACTACCAAAGATAAAGATTCATTATTAGAACTAAGTTTATTTAATAAAATAAAAGACTCCTTAGATAAGAATATACCAGCTAGAAAAATAGAGTTTACTAAAGATGAAGAAAAATTCTTAAAGTCATTTGGTTTATTGTCATTAAAACCAGTTATATATGTAGCAAATATAAAAGAAGATGACTTATTAGAAGAGAACAAATATGTGAAAATAGTAAAAGAACATGCATTAAAAAATTCATCAGAATGTGTAGTAATGTGTGCGAAGATTGAAAGTGAATTAAGCGAATTAAACGAAACCGACAAAGTGTCATTTTTAAAAGAATTAGGAATAGAAGAAAGTGGACTCGATTTATTAATTAGAGCAACATATAAATTACTTGGACTTGCTACATTTTTTACTGTTGGTAAAGATGAAGTAAAAGCTTGGACCTTTAAAGTGGGCATGAAAGCACCAGAATGTGCCGGAATCATTCATACTGATTTTGAGAGAGGTTTTATAAGAGCAGAAATAATGAACTATGATGATTTAGTATTTTATAAAGATGAAAACAAAGTAAAAGAAGCAGGAAAAACGAGATTAGAAGGAAAAGAATATTTAATGAAAGATGGAGATATTTGTCACTTTAGATTCAATGTTTAATTAAGGAGATATATGAAAAAATTATTATTATGTTCAATATTAATGTTTATATTTTGTGGATGTGAAAAAAAAGAAGAACCAGTAATTGAGGAAACAGTTAAAGAACCTATAATAGAAGTATTACCAAAATATGTAGATTTAAATCCAGTAAGATTAGGCTTTTATGATAAAGAAAGAAATCTTGTAAATTCATATGATTTAAAGTGGAATACTAAAACAGATATAACTTGGCCTAGTGTTTTTCCAACTACAGAAGAAACAATCTCAAAAGAAAATAGCAAAACATTATGGCAAAAATTATGGAATAGTTATATAGGAAAAGGATATAAATTCGGATACGAAATTAAATATACTTTAACTACTGGTGAACAAATACATGTTAATATTTTAAAACCTAGTGATAATAAAGAATATTTTAAATATGTTGAATTATATATATATGACGGATTAAATGCAACTACAAGTTGGTTTGATCATTTAGATGATAATGAACTAACAGATGATACTGTAATTACATCAATAAAAGTAACAGGAGGAACAAATATTAACGAGGTAATTTCTCCTATAGAATTAAAAGTTTTTACATATGATGGAACTGATGATTTTGATGAATTTGGAAGTTATAGAGGAATTAGTTTTGCGGTAGTAACTATTAATAAATTAGAATAAAATTTTTGTTTACTTATACTAATATTTTTGCTATAATTAACGCGAGTATTAATTTACTCCTTGCTTTTCTAAGTGAAAAGCCAAAGACCGAGAGGAGGTAAAATATGAAATATGAAATAATGTTCATAGTAAGACCAGATATGGAAGAAGTAGCGCAAAAAGAACTTATCAAATCATTTGATAAACTTTTAGTAGACAATGGTGCTAAAATCGAAGTATTTAGAGAACTTGGACAAAAAGAATTAGCTTATGATGTTAAAAATCATAAGAGTGGTTTCTATTTTCTATATGAGATCAGCTCAAGTGATTCAAAAGCACAAAAAGAGTTTGATCGTATTGCTAATTTGAGCGAAGACATAATTCGTCATATGGTAATCAATTTAAGTAAATAATAGGAGGAAAACTATGATGAACAAAGTTATGTTAATTGGAAGATTAACTAGAGACCCTGAACTAAGATATACACCTAGCAATATAGCAACAGTATCTTTTTCTCTTGCGGTTAATAGACAATTTACTAATCAAAGTGGTGTAAGAGAAACAGATTTTATTAATGTTATAGTTTGGAGAAAACAAGCAGAAAACGTTAAGAAATATGTTACTAAAGGAAGTTTAGTGGCTGTTGAAGGAAGAATTCAAACTAGAACTTATGACGATAAAGACGGAAAAAAAGTATATGTAACTGAAATAGTTGCAGATAGTGTTCAATTTTTAGAACCAAAAGGACAAAGATCTATGGAAAGTAATAATAATTATCAACCTATGGATAATGTTCCTACTACTGATGTTGGAGATGAACCTTATGTAGATTTTGGTCAAACAGTTGAACTTAGTGATGATGACATTGCATTCTAAGAAGGAGGAATAATGGCTGATTTTTATAAAAAAAGAAAAAAAGTATGTCAATTATGCCAAGGTAA
>CAZKBC010000063.1:0-3278 GCA_964551265.1 uncultured Muribaculaceae bacterium
TAACAATGACCAGATGGTAATTGTCTTTTAAAATTCGATATTTCTCCCTTTACATAAACTCTATTAAAAAAAGGATCCATATCAAATACATTCTTAATTATTTTATTTAAATCATATACTGTAATGTATTCTTTTTCCATAATAAACACCTATATAGATTATAACATAATAGGATATATTTATATAGATTTTACTTTTTTCTTTAAATCATTAGTTCTATAATTATAATAAGTAGTATCCGTATATAAATCTTTGCATAATTTAGTTCCAGTTTCAACACTACTATTATATTTATCAATAAAACTATTTTTACTTTCTATGATGTCTTCTTTAGAGTTAATAGTTTCTATTTTTTTTGAATAAAAATCAATTAACATACTTTGTAAGTTAGGTAAAGCAGTCGTTATTTTATCCTCTCTAATATCTTTTTCTATATTATTAAAACTATAAAAATACTCTTTTACATTTTCTTCTTTTATTCCATAACTCATTAATTTACTAATAATAGGTTCTATTCCCCTACTATTAAAAAAAGTTTCTTTCATAAAATCCATCCCAACAATTTCACTAAGCATATCAACTAAAGGAACATAAATTGAATATGTATGACTTGTATTTGGATAATCTTTTCTTAATAATAAATCAACAAATCCTTCTTCAAGAATATTATTAGATTCTGTTTTATCTTCATCTTCCTTATTTAAATATCTTTTTGAAAAACCAGAATATATAATATTATTTTTTTTATCAAAAAAACAACTTGCAACATGAATTAGTTCATGTCTTGCTATATAATTAAAAAATGTAGAAAAATCGTTGTTATTTTTTTTAATCATTTTTATAGGTTTTCTACATAATGTTATCATATTTTTATCCGGAGAATAATACGCTATACTTGAATCTTTCTCATCTATTAAATCCACTTTTAAAAAGCATAAGTTTCTTTCGAAATTCATTCTAGAATCTTCTGGAATTAATCCATTTACATAATCTATATCTTTATTAAATATAGTCATATCTTTTACAAATTTGCTCATAAGCACCTCCAAAGTATTATTTATGATACACTATTAATTAAAAAAAATAAAGTGTTTATTTATTAAAAACTTTATTTGTTGATATTTCATCAATTAACATATTTTTGCTTACTAAATCTTCTTTAGAATTACTTATTAATACATTCCCTTTTTTAAATGAATTAATATAAATACCACCAGGAATGCTTTTATAAGTATCATTATAATTTCTACCTTGTTTTGTATTTAAGAAAACATCTCCGTAAATTCTAGCAGTGTTTTCATTTAATTCCATATATCCATTATTCAAAAAATCTGTAATTATCTCTTTATCTTCTTCTTTTACATAATAACCAGGATCAGGTCCAATTAAAACCTCATTATCTTTTCCAATAACAAAGTTAGATATATTACAATTATCTTCTTTAAAAAATTGAATAAAAGTAGGATCAATGATATATGATTTGTTTTTATTATATACATTAAATTCAACTACTAAAAAACTATGTCCTATTACTTTATCTGCAATTTGATTTTGAGTCATACAAGGATGAATATCGCTAGTTATATTTGATAAATAGTGATATAAAATACTTTGACTCAAATCACATTTATAGTCGAAATTATCCATATTTATATTTATTTTGTTTCTAACTAAATATACTAAATTATTTAGAAAATAATTAATTTCATCTATTGAAACACTATTACCTTGTTTTATAGAATTTTCTAAGTAATCTAATAAATTGTAATCAACCTCTTTTGGTATATGAGGTTCAAAGTTAATTGTGTATCGCATTTTTGTCTCCTTATTTATTTGCATTATTTATTGCTTAAAATTACTATACATTTAAATATATTGTTTTTCAACATTATTAATATATTAAGTGTAAACTTTAATAAAACGAGGTTACTTTTTAACTTCGTTTTTTAATATATTATCAAGTACTGCATTTATTATATTTTTAACTTTATCATCCGAATATTTCTTAGATAATTCAACAGCTTCATCAATAATTACTACTCCTGGAGTATCTGTAAATAACAATTCGTAAGTTGCTATTCTAAGTATTGCTTGATCAGTTTTACCTAATCTATCTATTGTCCAATTAGTTAAATATTTATTGATTAGAATATCTATATCGTTAGTATTTTCTAATGTTTTAATTACTAACTCATTTACAAATACATTATCTTCATCAATTAATGATTTAATTATTTCTTCTATTTTATATGTAATATTATTTGATTCACATATATATGTTTGATATAAAGCTATCATTGAAACTTCTCTAAGTTCTCTTCTACTTTTCATTTATTTACCCTTAGGAGAACGAATTTGTTCCCACATACTAACAGGTTCTCCATATGCTTGATCTATTTTATATACTTGTTCTTCATCTTGTATTTTTCTAAATAAAGAATCAAATAATCTTTCAGATATTTTATCATCGTTTTGTGTAATAAAGTCATAAATAGAGGTTTGATTATGTATAGCAAAATTAGACGCTAACATATCAATATATTCTCCACTTAGGCTATCCATTGCTTCACTATATAAAAATAAACCTAACATTGTATCTCTAGGCATTTTTTCAAATAATTTAGCATCCACATACTTTTTTACATCTTTAGGATCATAAACTATAAGTAATTTTGCTAAATCTTCTTTATTAAAAGATTCAAATAATGATGATTGTACAGGGTCCCCATATCTTTTTTTAAATTCAGATTTTTTTACCCATTCTAATCTTTTATTTAAATCTGTTGCACTCATTCTTTCTTTTAATTCTGGATACACCTCTGCTCTATGGTTAGGTCTTAAATAATAATCTTCATTATCTTTAAAATAATTATCAACATATTCATCTAAGTTTTGGCGCTTTAAAATATTTTCCATAAATATCACTTCCCTTTTGATTATATCATATTATTTATCTATTTCTTTCTTTAATTCATCTAGTATATTTAGTGCTTGTATAGGATTTAGCTCTAATATATTAATATTTTTTAACTTTTCTATTACTATGTTTTCTTCTTTAGGTTCTTCTAATTTTAAATTCTCTTGTATAAATACATTACCTTTTTCTTTTTTCTCATAAGACTTTAATATATTATTTGCTCTATCTATTAAGGAATCCGGTAAATTTGCAAGTTTTGCAACATGTATTCCATAGCTCTTATCTATAGCGCCATCTTTAATTTTATGTAAAAATATAATCTTTCCATTATCTTCAAGTGCACTAACATGAATATTTTTTA
>CAZKBC010000063.1:3288-5286 GCA_964551265.1 uncultured Muribaculaceae bacterium
TGGTATAATTCTTTTCTAAATCAGTTAATTCATGATAATGAGTAGAAAATAATGTTTTACATTCTATATTGTCATGAATATATTCGATTATAGATTGCGCTAGAGCCATACCATCATATGTTGCAGTACCTCTTCCTAGTTCATCAAATATTATTATACTATTTACTGTAGCGTTTTTTATAGCGTTATTAGCTTCTGTCATTTCTACCATGAAAGTAGATTCACCACCAACTAAATCATCTGATGCTCCAATTCTTGTAAATATCTTATCAAATATTGGTAGTGTTGCTTCACTACAAGGAACAAAGCATCCTATTTGATTCATTATAATTGTTATTACTAATGATCTCATATATGTTGATTTACCAGACATATTAGGGCCTGTAATAAGTAATATATTTATATTTTCATCCATTATAATATCATTGGGAACAAACTCTCCTTCTATTACTTTTTCTACAACGGGATGTCTACAATCTTTTATATTAATTACTCTATCATCTGTTATATTAGGTCTTATGAAATTGTTTTCCTCAGATACAATAGCAAAAGATTGTAAAACATCTACTTCAGATATAGTTTTAGCAATATCTTGTATTACCGGAATATATTCTTTTACTTTATCTCTTATTTCAATAAACATTTCATATTCTAACGCTATAATTTTTTCTTCTGCTCCTAATATTAATTCTTCTTTTTCTTTTAATAAAGGAGTAATATACCTTTCTGCATTTGCAAGCGTTTGTTTTCTTTCATACATACTATTATCTGGAATATCTTTAATACTGCCTTTACTTATTTCAATATAATATCCAAATATTTTATTAAATCCAACTTTTAAGTTTTTTATACCAGTTCTAATCTTTTCTTCTTGTTCTAACTTTAATAAGAAATCTTTATCACCTTTTCTAGAATCTTTTATATCATCAAGAATATTGTTGTATCCTTTTTTAATTATAGAACCTTCTTTAATAGTAATAGGTGCATCCTCATTAATTGATTTATCTAATAAATCATATAAATCTTTAAGTGTTTCTATTGTTTCATAATATTTTAAATCTAGAAGTATATTTTTAATATTTGGAAATACTTTTATAGAGTTTTTTAATTGTAATAAGTCTCTAGCGTTAGCGTTTCCATATGAGATTCTGCCTGATAATCTTTCTAAATCATATACTTCATATAATAAATTTCTAAGTTCTTCTTTTAATATAAATTCTTCTAGTAATGTTTCAACCACTTCATGTCTTTTTAATATGGTTTCTTTATTTAAAGTTGGATTTTCTATCCATTTTTTTAACAATCTACTTCCCATAGATGTTCTTGTTTTATCTAATAACCATAGTAATGAATAATTTCTATTCTTTAATCTTAAACTTTCGGTTAATTCTAAGTTTCTTCTAGTATTAACATCCATCTTTAATATCGATGAGGAATCTACTATATTTGCCTCTTTTAAATGAGAAAGGCTTCTTTTTTGAGTATCATTTAAATATGATAATAGATATTTAATAGATTTTATAAATCTTTCGTCATTTAACTTGTTATAAATATGTTTATATTCATCAATTTCTTTTATATCTTCATATATGTTTACATTAATTTTATACTTTGTCTTTAAAACACTAGATATGTTTATGTTAAATGATTGATTAACTACTATTTCTTTTATATCAAGAGATAATACTTCCATTATTAAAGAACTATCGTCATGTTCTACTATTGTAGAATTAATATCACCCGTAGATATATCTGCATAACTAATTACATAACAATGATTAAAGTCTATAATACAACCTATATAATTATTTGTTTTTTCATCTAGAGAATCACTATTCATAATAGTGCCTTTTGATACTACTTGTAATACTTCTCTTTTTACAACACCTTTAGCAAGTGCAGGATCTTCAACTTGTTCACAGATTGCTACTTTATAACCTAATTCAATTAATTTATCAATATATATATTTGCTGCGTGATGTGGAACTCCACACATTG
>CAZKBC010000064.1:0-5265 GCA_964551265.1 uncultured Muribaculaceae bacterium
TGCTCTATCAGATAATGATGCACAATATTCAAACAATAATTTTGATAATATTTTAACTAATACTTTTGCAAATCTATCATCAATATAATTAATATTAAAATTTATTATTTGAGCTTTTCTACCATCTTTTGTATAAGGCATCTTTTTTACATAGTCTTCTTTAGTAATAAAATCTGTTGCATTAAAGTATTCTCCTTTATTACTTGTTACTAATGAGTGAATTCTTACTCTAAGCTTATTAGCGTCTTCATATACTTTTTCACTCTGTAACATACCTTCTGAAATAAGCGCAAAATCAAATGCATTCTTTAAATCTTTTAAAGTATACATAAATGTTCCATCAGGCATTTTTAACTCTAATCCATCTTGTTTAAATGATTTAAAGAATTCAGACACTAAATTCATCTCTTGTATCTTTCCATCTTTATCTATTATTAAACATTGTCTTAAAGTTCTAGTCCAACCCGGAACCATTACCTTACTATCTAAACTTAAATCCCTAGTATTAAAAGAAGTAAGAACCGCGAATATTTGATCTCTTATTTGCATTGGGGTTCCACCACTATATAATATTTCCTCTAGAGCTCTTGCTATAATATCATTCTTATAATGAATTACTTCGTTCTCTTCTTTAGAAAATATACTTACTAATTTTAATGCTTTTTCTATCATTGGAAGTTGAGTAACTGTTTCTGATTCTAATAATAAAGCATAATCATCTACATCTAATAACCAAGGAGGAATTCTTAAAAGTTCTGTTCTAGCATCTTCAAATTGAGTTACTTTTGTTGTATAAGTCTTAAATGCAGTGTTTGGATAATTATTTAAAAAAGCAAATGCTGTACTATATTCACCATATGCATCAAATATAAATAAATTGGATTTTATTGGCATATTATTAGGGTCTATAAATAAATTTTGAATTAATCTTGCAAGTCCATGTGATTTTCCACTACCAGTATTACCAAGTATAGAAAAATGATTATTAAAAAAAGAATCTACTGGAATATTTACTCTATAATTTGAATATTGAGGTAATGTTCCAATATTAAATTTTATTCCAGGAAAATTAGTACCTATTATGAGCGCTAATTCTTCTTCTTTTATTATTCTACATTCAGCTCCAAAATAAGGCTTTTTAGATATTCCTGGTACAAAAGAATTATTAATTATTTCGCCAATTAAAATTATAGAAGCAGTATCCATAGTTATTGAAGTTACTTCACCTACTACTCTTCTATCTTCCATTTCAAAAACAACATGAAAATTAACTAAGTTCTTTTTTTGTTCATCATCTAAACTTAGTTCTATATCTGTTTCTAAATCCGCTATGCTAATTATCTTTCCTACCATTTTTCCCTCTTATTCTTTTTCGTTATATATATAATTAAAATCTTGGTTATATACTCTCTTATAAACTTGAGTATTACCCTTATTCTTAGAAAACAATATATTAGTAGCAATCTCTGAATACTTAATTCCTTTTGATATTGCTTTATCTAGTTCAATTACTATACCCTTATCTATTCCCACTAATAATTGATTCCCACCATGTGTACTTGACTTTTTATATATTTCATAAAAATACTTATCCATATTTAGTACTTTCAAAGAAACCGCTAACTTTGACATAGTATAACTATCGAGTTCATGAAGTTTATTATCAGGCATTTTAACATATTTAATAAATGCCTTCCACTTTACATAATCTAAATTTGCTCCTCTAGTTCTTTTCTTAAATGCATTAGTATATACAATAAATACTGTTGATAAAACACCAACTAATATAGATAATATATAATTATCTAAAAATATTGCGTTATATGCACAAAGTACATAAGATATTAAAAAATATACTAGAGCATCAATAAATAGACTGCCCTTACTTTCAAATATACTTTGTTGAGCAGCATCTACTTCAACAATATTTGACCATTCATGAAAGCAATGAGAAAAAAAACCAGCATTCTTTTTAGCTTCTTCTTTTATAGTACTTAGTAAAACTTCATAATCATTACCTAAATAATGAAATAACCATTTAATAATATAATGTTCACCCTTTGTAAGTGCACCTGTATTCTTAGTATTGTTTATTAATATATAATCTTTTTTATCATCTGTAATTGCTATTCTAACTGAATTTTTTCTTATAAGTTCAAAAATAGATGCTACAAAGAATCTTTCCTTTGCCTCACCTACCATCATAATACCTAATATCTCAGGATATTTATCACTTGGCATAGAATCTAAATACTCTTCTTTAAAACCAGAATCATATTCTTTATCTTTTTTTAAATATATATATATAAACATAATTATTGATACAATAAGCCAAAATATATTTAATGAATAAAATGTGGGTTCTATTAATACATCAGTAAGAAAAAAAGGAAAAATCAAAAAGATTAATAATGCAATAAACTTCATTTGATTCACCTCTATTCTATAAAAAGATTATAACACGTGAAATTGAATAAGTAAAATAAAAACTCAACTATTTGAGTTGAGTTTTTTTATTGTTTTACTTTAAAAGTCTGCTATCTGCACCTAATGCTTTAACCATATCTTCTGGGTTAACAAATTGTCCATTCATATAATACATTTGAATGTATTCACTATCATCCACAATGTTTGGTTCCTTAATTTCAATAACTGCACCAACCGCAGTTTTCGAATGATAATTTTTTAATCTAGTAAGATATAATATTTGTTTTGTATCAAAATCATAATATGTTTCAGCATTTCCTCCAAATAATCTTCCAATTCTTAAATTATCAGAAACTTCACCTTCTTGTAAGTCTAATTCGCTATATAATGATTCAATAATATTTGGGTCTGTAAATTTAGATTGTTTCTTTTCGCTATTATTTAAGCTATCAACATTATTAGTATAATCATTTACTACTTTTTTATCGTATTCTAAAATACTTTTTATAAATTTTAAGTATTTATCTTTAATTCCCATCAAACACTTCTTTTTCTTTTTGACATTACTTTCCCAATGTTTTCATAAATAGGTTTAATTTCTTCATATTTTTTTTCTATTTCTTCTATAAAACTATCATCATATATAAGCTCTACATTCTCTGGTTTCATTTTTGTATTATTATGTTTAAAATCTATATTGTCAGTAGATCTTGATATACTAAACATATCCTTTATATAGTTTCTTTCCATCTCTTCATCTTGAAGTCTATTTGCCTGTAAATAAATAAGATCATTTCCTAAAATAGGAAGATATACTTTTTTTGGTGTTGTTTTTTCAGTTCTAAATAACTCCAAACGTTTTCCATCTAGTCTTATTACATCTAAAGTAATATAATTTCTTTCTCCAAATTGAAACTCTCTTAATATTTTAGAATAAGATTCAATATATGAATGACAAGCAACATAAGCTTTAATAGTTTGTTCACCCACACGCATGTTAAAGTGTATTACATCTCTTTCTTTATCTCTTATAATAGAACAATTACTATTTTCTTCTTTTTTGGGTTCAATAGTTTTAAAAAAATTGTGCATAGTTACGATAAAAACTTTCTCTATAAAATCTATTTTTTCATTATTCATAATACCCCCGCTTGTATTGATTATTATACATATATATTACCTTTTGTCAAATAAAAAGAATACAACTAATCTAAGTCGTATTCTTCTATATATTCTTCGTCTACAGATATTATCTTATCTTTTATCAAGTTATTTAATTCTTTTTTATTTTTCATATCTAAATCTTTAATTTTAGTAGTCTTTTGAATAGCATCTAGATTTGAAGCTAATACTTTCTTAAGCTTGTTTCTTGGAATTATTCTATACTTTTTCTCATATAATTCAATTTGGGCATTGAAGTATACTTTTCCAGTAAAATTAAGTTTATCATCAATATGTAAGTTGTTTATTACTACAAGGTCAGCTCCATTGAATGCTATAGAACTACTTTTTAGTACGCACATATCATCATATTTGTATATGGAATATGTACTACCACTCTTAGTATCTATTTCTAATACCAAATATTTTTCCTCTCTCACAATATCACCTCTATTAATATAATACTAGAACAAATGTTCTTTTGTAAATATTATATTTTGATTCTTTACACTTTTAGTGTTAAAATAATGATAGGAGTTGATAATATGAGTTGTATTTTTTGTAATATAATAAAAAATGAAATTGATTCTTATACTATTTATGAAGATAAGATTACTAAAGTAATATTAGATATTAATCCAAATTCTAATGGTCATATTCTTATTATTCCAAAAAAACATTTTGTGAATATTTCTGATATTGATTTAGAGACATTAAATCATATTAATGTAATAATAAAGAAAATGTATAAACATATTAAAAATAAACTAAATCCTGAGGGTATTACTATTAGTCAAAATAATGGCTTTGGTCAAGATATTAAACATTACCATGTGCATATGGTTCCTAAATATAAAGAAAAACAAGAGATAAAAGATATAAAAGAAATATATAACATATTAAAATAAAAAAGATAGTTTTCTATCTTTTATTATTCTTTAATTAATTTCTTTACTTCTTTTTCTTGTCTAACTTGAGATTCTAACCATCTTGTCATTCCAATAGCAGTTAATTGAACTTCTTTCTTTTGGTCTTCAGTCATATTAATTCTATTATTGCTTGGAAATTTATATCCATATCTTTTTCTATTTTTCTTATCAAGTGATTCTATTAAAAATCTTTCTTTTTCTGCATAAGTAGCATCTTTACTTAATACTTTATTATAATTATCTTCGTCATAATGTTTTTCAATATTAATTTCAGTAACTTCTCCCTTTGGTGTTTTAGCAGTTATTTCTATTTTATTTACTTCTTTAACAAATGGTACTACAGAAGATCCAGTATAATATTCACTTACTAAACCTGGATTACTATGATATTCTGTAGATATAACATTTACATAAGATAAAGGCCATATATTAATACTTCCTTTAATAGTGATTCCAGAGTTTAATACTACTCTATTTTCTGCGCTATTTATAGCTAATTCTGTAGCTCCCTTTTTTATTAATTCTTCCTCATTATTTTTATAATTTAATGAGTAATATCCTGTTAAAGCATTTATTGTTCCTATTATGTATAAACTTTCAGCAACACTGTATTTACTTTTCATTTCTTTCTCCCCTTTTTTCAAATATGTTGAGTTATTATACACTTTTTATATATTTTGTCAAATTTACTAAAGTTTAAAAATATTATAGCACAATAAAAAATACACATATAGTGTATTTAATTATT
>CAZKBC010000065.1:0-5151 GCA_964551265.1 uncultured Muribaculaceae bacterium
CAGCAATTAAAATTAAATCACTACTAGATGATTCTTCATCGTTTAGTGTATAAATTATATATTCTTTATTATATTCTTCTATTTTAAATTTATATAAAAGATCTATATTTATATTTTTTCCATCTTCATTTAATACATTCATAATTACTCCTTTACAAAGTCATTGAATCAACAAAACTTGCTTTTCTCGAATCAACATTTTGAACTAAATCATCATCACTAAGTGATATATCTTTTGCATCCCCATTATTATTAATTAAAGATGCATTTATTCTATTCTCTTTTTTTACTAATAAAGCTTTTAATGGTTCTCTTAGTGCTTCAATTGCTTTAACAAATACCGGTGTTGCTAAAAGTGCTGCAAGTTCTCCAAAAGGACCATCTAATGGACATACCGCTAACGTTACAGTTGCTGCCACTCCGGCTACTTCAACAGTATTTTTTATTATATTTATTTTATCATCAAATTCTTCTTCTGTTATTCCTTTAGCTTTTTCCTTAAAACTTTTCAATCTACTAATTGTATTTCTATCTTCTGCAATTGCAATTACTCCATTCATATAGTCTCCTTATAAATATATTTTATCATAGATTTATTATTTTTTATCATTATTCATAATGATACTGGCATTAACATTTCCAGTTACATTCATAGTAGTGTACGCCATATCTAATACTCTATATATTCCACTGTATATTCCCATAAAAGTAAGAGGAATTCCTAACATTGATAAATACGTAGCACCTAAAACTATTCCCCCACTTGGAATGCCAACTGCCGCCATATTTAATATTAAAGAAACAAATAACATAGATAAGAATAATGATAAATTTAATTCAATACCAAATAATTGAGTTGTAAAAATTGAAAGAAGTGCAAAAGAAATAGCTCCTCCCACTTTATTAAGTGTAGTTCCTAAAGGTATTACTAAATCAGTTACTTCTTTATTTAGTTTTAAATCTTCCTTGCATACTTTTAATGTATATGGCATAGTAGCAACTCAAACTCCTAAAAGTGAGAAAAATTGTTAAATTAAAGGTTTAAAGTTGTAATAAATCTCAATATTTTGTTCCTTATCAACAACTATTTTATCAATTAAAGCTGAAAGTAGCTCTCTACTTGGTTTTTTAAGTTTTAAATAGTTTTTTATTATATTTTTATATTGTTCGTTTTCTTTTGAACTGATTTTATTCTTTAATTAGTATAATTTAAGTTCTATATCGTGTTTTTCATCTTTCATTTTGCTTTTTTCCTGTGTTAAAAGGTTATATTGCCTTAAAAACATATCTTCATCAATAATACCTTTTAATTTATCTTTATATATTTTATCAATATAAGTACCTTGTGAAGATAACTTACTTTTTATTTTCATAAGACTATATATTATTCTTATTATATTTAGTAATAATATTATAATTTATACTATATACCTTTTGTAATGTATTAATTTTAACAGAACAACCAATTATTTAATAAAAACTGAAAAAATTATGTTATGCTATTTATAGTAGGAGTTGATAAAAATGATTTGTAACAAATGTGGTTATAGTATAGAAAAAGGATGGAAATATTGTCCAAATTGTTCAAGAAATATAAATAAAAAAAGAAATATAATCATATTCTCAACAATAACGGTGCTTTTAATATTATGTATAATTATTCCAATTGTTAAAAATAATATGCCAATGAATGATAAATATTTAGAAAAAGAACTTGAAAAAAAATACAACGAAAACTTTGAAAATGTTACTTTAATAAAATCTGTTAAAAATCCTGATACTGATTTAAATTGTGATGGTAGTTCTTTTGGTACAATTAAAGGTAAAGGAACAAAAGAGTATTATAAATTATATTCAAAAAAAAATAATTTAGTATTTTGGGCTTATTATGATACATCAGATAAATCTAAAAAAATTGTTGATAATTATAATATGTTATTAAATAGAAGAAGCAATATTAAAAATGTATATGATTATATAATTTCTAATTTTTCTAATTCGATTAGTAAGATAACAATATCTTATAATTTAGAAGATATTGAAACTGATATTTTATCAATTAATCAACTTAACACTTTTTTAAATAATGTAGAAAAGGAAAATACAACACCAAATTATTTTGATACTATGTATGATAAAGTAAATATATATATTAATGAAAATATATTCGATTATAGTAAATCAAATTATAAAATTATAGATGAATTAAATGATAAGTTTATCGAATTAAAAGATAATTATTATTTTAGTGTTATTTTAAAATTTAATAATAATGCACATATAGAATTAGATAGATTAGATGGTAAAGCCTATGTATATGATAAATTTGGTAATAATTATGCTTGGGGAGAAACCCTTGACGATTTTATAAAAAGAGATAATTATTAGTAAGGAGCTATAAAAATGTATTGTAAAAGATGTTGTCATGAAGTAAAAGAAGGCTGGAGATATTGTCCAAAATGTAAGAATGTTTTTACTGAAAAAACTATTGAAATAAATCAAGAAGAAATTATAAAAAAAAGAGAAAAAGATAAACAAGGGGCAATCATATGTATGATTCTTTTTATGTTTGGAATTTTAGGATTATTTCTTATTGAAAAATATTCTGCTATATGTTTTTTTCTTTCTTTATTTTCAATTGTAACAGGATTTATTAAATATCAAAATAATATTTTTATTAAAATTTTGTTTTGGTTGTTTCTAATAAGCATTGTTTTATATGGCATAGTAATTATTATATTAATTTTTACCTGTGTTGATGCACTTTCTTATTATAGTTGTCCTGGGATGGGGTAAAAATGTTTAATATTAATATACCGTTTTATAGCATTGCAATTATTTTATCATTATTTTCTAATGTTATTATAGTTCTATTGTTTTCTCAAAAATATAAAACTTTTAACAATAATGAAATAGTTTGTTTACTTTTATATGAAAATATCGGAATTATTTTTGGAGCAAAATTTTTATCATTTTTATTGTCTTATGAAAAATTTAATGGACAGTTCAAATTTTTAAATGTTGGATTAAGTTCTTATGGAGCTATTATAGGGTCTACATTGTTTCTTTTTATTTTTAGCATACAATTTAAAAAAAATTTTAAAGATATCATATTTATGTTTTTGCCATCTATGCCTTTAATGTATAGTATAGGAAAAATTGGTTGTTTTTTAGCGGGATGTTGTTATGGGATAAAATATAATGGTTTAGGCAAAATTATGTATCATTATTCAAATGAAGCCCCAAATAATATTTATTTGTTTCCTGTACAATTAATTGAATCTCTAATATTCTTTGTTATTTTTCTTTACTTGATTAGAAAACAATATACAAATAAATTAACAAATAAATCTTTTGGTATTTGCTTGATAATGTGTGGTATATCAAAATTTATAATGGACTTTTTTAGAATGAATTATAGTAATACAATTTTATCAGTTAATAAAATAATAAGTATTTTTGTTATTATTGTAGGAATAATTATAGTTATCAAAAATAAAGCAAATACAAAACATTTTATTGAGAGACCTTAAAATGTCTTTTTCTAATTTCATATAGGAGCAATGCTCCTTTTTTTGATATGTAAATATTTTTTTAACTTAACCCAACCCCTATACCTAATAAAATCAATTTTAAAGGTTCTTCCTGTTTGATTTGATTTAATTAATGTATTTATATTAAATTATTATAAACTTAACAAGCAATACCTTAAGGATTACTTGGAGTACAAATATATACTAAATCATATTTCTTATCAGGTAAAGGCATAAACTCATTATATTCATTAGCGTCTATATATTCATATTTTATTCCAGTTATATCTAATGCATCTTTATATACGGGATATGTTGGATTAAATATACAAGCTAAAGAATCTTTATCAAACAATTCTAGAATATTAGTTGTATCAGATTTAGCTCCATTAGATATATATATTTCTTCTTCATTAAAATCATTATATTCTTCAATGATTTTTTCTTTTAAAAAACTATGCCCATAAAAATATCCATATCCTTTAAATGTTTTCATATCTCCCAGTTCAATAATTGCTTGTTTCATTTCATCTTGAACTTCTTTAATTATAGGTTTTGAAACATCCCCTACTCCTAAATTTAGTATGTTTTTTTGGATTATTTTTAATATATTCTCTTACTATTTTTGATACGGTATTAAAACTATTTTCATCGTTGGTATTTGACAAATTATTATTAATTTTCACCATAATATCTCTTCTTTCATAGAAATTATATCATAAAAAAACAGACATAGTCTGTTTAATTCTTAATGGTGATCCGTATGGGGCTTGAACCCATGAATATCACCTTGAGAGGGTGACGTGTTAGCCGCTTCACCAACGGACCAAATAATAAATGTTATTCATTTATTATTTTATTAAATCTGCTTTGTATCTTATCATAACCAAGTAATTGCATTATGCTATATAAATCAATTGTTTTATCTCTACTAGTAAGTGCTATTCTAAGAATTGTAGAAACATCTCCTACATGGCCTTTATATTTAGCTTGATCTTTTTTAAATTCTTTAACTTCCCTAGCATAACCGAATTCTTCACTTAAGTCCTTAATTTTGTTAAACCATATTTCTTGATTATCACTTATATCAAGATAACTTTCTAAATATCTCTTTAACATCTTTTTAATTTCATCCATATCTGTAATATATGGATATACATAGTTCTTATCCATATTATTATATATTTCTTCATACATATATATATATTCGTTTTTAACTCCACCATAATGAGTTAAATCTTTTCTTGGCTTTTCAACATCTCTTTGAACATTTAGAATACTAATTGAATATTCTTTATCTTTAGTAAATATATTATAAAAATCTTTATCATATTTATTTAAATAAGTAGCTATTCTTTCATATAAATCTGGTGCTTTTAGAGTTGAAATATATTCTTTTGATATACTTTTTAATTTTTCTATATCAAATAATGCTCCACTTTTACCAATCTTTTCAAAAGTAAATGTAAAATCCGATATTTTTTTATCTTTATTATTTAAGTACCATTCTTCAAAATCACTATTTGCAACAGTTGCTAAATATAGTAATACAGATTCATTTGGAACCCCTAGTTCGTGATAAAAACTCATAGCACATTCAGGATCTTTTCTTTTACTT
>CAZKBC010000066.1:0-5134 GCA_964551265.1 uncultured Muribaculaceae bacterium
ACTGCTATATCTCAGTGTACTAACTTCTTAGTATTTAGAATGCAACATCCAAAAGACTTAAGATATATAAAAGAGATGATTCCTAATATATCAGAAGAAATAATAGATAAGTTTAAAGTGCTACAACCAGGTACTTGTATGGCATTTGGTAGTGCATTTAAAATTCCTCTATTACTTCGTCTTGCGCTTCCAAATCCACTACCATATAGTCAAAATACAGACATTGAAAGACGTTGGTATGAAGCGAAAGAAGATATATTATAATTTGACAAATAATATCTAAGTTATATAATAGTACATTTATATGACTTAGATTTTTTTAGAAAAGAGGTAAACATGGGAAGAGCTTATGAAGTTAGAAAAGCTGACATATTAAAAACTGGAGCCGCTAAAGCTAAACTTTATACAATGTACGCTAAAGAAATATATAGTGAAGCAAAGAAATCTACTGACCTGGATGCTAATCCATCTTTAAAAAGATTAATAGATAGAGCAAAGAAAGATCAAGTACCTGGAGACATAATAAAAAGAGCAATTGATAAAGTAAAAAACGGTATTAATGAATCATATGATAAATATAGATATGAAGGTTTTGGTCCAGGGAATTCAACTGTATTAATAGATTGTTTAACAGATAATGTTAATAGAACAATAAGTGATATTAGAACAGTATTTTCAAAAACAAAATGTAAGTTAGGAGCATCTAATTCAGTATCTTACCTTTATGAAGACTTAGCAATATTATCATTTAAAGGATTAACAGAAGAAGAAGTATTAGAAGCTTTATTATTAGAAGAAGTAAATGCTGATATAGAAGTAGAAAATAATACTATTACTTTATATGGTAAACCTCAAGACTATTTTAAAATTAAAACTGCGATACTTAATTACAATAAAGATATGATATTTGATATAGATGAATTAACTACTTTACCAATTGAAAAAATAACTTTAGAAAAAGAAGATCTAGATCAATTTAATAGATTAATAGAACTATTAGATAACCTTGAAGATGTTCAACAAATATATCATAATGTAGAAC
This sequence comes from uncultured Muribaculaceae bacterium, assembly GCA_964551265.1. GTDB lineage: Bacteria > Bacillota_I > Bacilli_A > RF39 > UBA660 > JAAYGD01. The sequence goes on from CAZKBC010000066.1 coordinate 1,043, forward strand.
TATAATAAACCTAATAAATAACATTAGGTTTTTTTATTATAAAAAAATGATATAATATAAAAAAGATGGTGATATTATGAAATTTGTCTCTATATTTCCTGTTGATTCATATGTTGTAGTCAATAAAACTATTCTGAATGATAATGATAGAAGAATATTAAATATGTTGTATCAGCCTATAGTAGGTGGAGCATCTATTAATTTATATTTTTCTTTGTGGTCAGATTTAAATAGAGGAGAAGTAGTTAGTAATGAATTTAGTCATCATCATTTGATGAGTTATACTAAATTAAACTTAGATGAATTAGTAACTTCTAGAAAGAAATTAGAAGCTTTAGGTTTAATTAGAACCTATTATAAGAGTGGTGATATAAATAATTATGTATATGAATTATATTCTCCTCTTAATGCTTCTGAATTCTTTTCTAACCCTATATTATCATTTTCATTATTCTCATCAGTTGGTAAAAAAGAATATGATTCTATTATAAGTTATTTTAAATTACCTAAGATTAATTTTGATGGGTTTGAAAATGTAAGTACTAAATTTAGTGATCTATATAGAATGACTACAAAAGATATAGATGATGTTACAGTAAAAGATATAAAGAAGAAAGATAAACTAGATATAATGATAGATGATTTTGTAGATTTTGAATTTATAGAAACATCTTTAAAAAAATCATTAGGAAATTATATATTATCTGATAGATTAAAGAAATTAATAAATAAGTTAGCGTACCTATATAATTATGATAATTTAACTATGTCTAATATAATAATTAATTCTCTTAATGATAAGGGAGAAATAAGTGAGACTGAATTAAAGAAAAATTCAAAGAATTATTATTTATTTGAAAATAAGGGTAAAACTCCAACATTAATTTATTCTTCTAAAATAGTAAAAGAAGAAGTAAAACCAATAAATACAAGAGAAGAATTAATTAATTGTTTTGAAAACGTATCTCCGTATGATTTCTTAAAAGCTAGATATAAAGGAGCAAGACCCACTAAAAGAGATACAACTTTACTTGAAAGTTTGTTAGTAGATCAAGAATTACAACCTGGTGTTATTAATGTCTTAATTGATTTTGTACTTAGAACTAATGATAAAAAATTAAATAATAATTATATAGAAGCAATAGCTAGTCAATGGAAGATGTTAGGAATAAATACTGTTGAGGACGCTATGAAACAAGCAAAAAAAGAATTTAATAAAAAGAAAAAGGTAGTAGAAACTTCAAACATAAAAAAAGTAGAGGATTTACCTAATTGGTATGATAAGAAAATAGAAAAAAATAATATGACTTTAGATGAAGAAAAAGAATTAAAAGAGATGCTAAAAGAATTTGAATAGGAGGTATAATGAAAAACATAAAAGAAACTAAGATGTTCTCTACATCTGATACTTTAAAATTGGAAACAGAATATAGAAAATCTATGCAAGATAAAAAATTTGAAAAATATATATCTTCTATTAAATTACCTCATGAAATATTAATGAGATATACATCAAGATTAGAAAGTTGTGTATTTGAGAATAATAATTGTATTGATTGTAAAGGATTAGAATTTTGTAATAATGAAGTAAGAGGTTTTTCTATAAAAGAAAAAGTTAATGAAGATAAATTATCGTTTTATTATAAAGCTTGTAGATATAAAGAAAAAGAATTAAAAGAAAAAAATGATAAAATATATTTATTTGATATACCAGAAAATATAGCAAGTGCTAAGATGAAAGATATATATACATCTGATAAGAATAGAAAAGACGCTATATTATGGTTACAAAATTTTGTAAAAACTTATGATAAAAAAAGTCCCTCTAAAGGATTGTATTTACATGGCAATTTTGGATGTGGGAAAACTTATTTAATAGTAGCGGCATTAAATGAATTATCAAAAAAAGATATAAATAGTGCTGTAATACATTTCCCAGAATTCTTAAGAGATTTAAAAGCTTCTTTTGACGATGATTTTAAAGAAAAGTTTAATCTAATAAAGAAAGTATCGATATTATTAATAGATGATATTGGAGCAGAGAATGTTACTCCATGGGGAAGGGATGAGGTTTTAGGTTCTATTCTTCAATTTAGAATGGATTCTAATCTTACAACATTCTTTACTTCAAACTTCAATATGGAAGAGTTAGAAAATCATTTATCTATGACTAAAGGAAATGTAGATAAATTAAAATCAAGAAGATTAATGGAAAGAATAAAAACACTATCTATAGATATGGAAATGAACTCAGAGAATTTACGAAAATAAATTCTTTTTTTATGCTATAATAAAAATAATAATAGGAGGTCGTATGAAAAAAAGGATAAGTAAAAGAGCATTCACATTGATAGAATTGTTAGCTATTATCATTTTATTAAGCATTATACTTGTAATTGCTGTTCCTAGAATAATTGGGGCAGTTGAAGAGTCTGACAAAGAAACATTCAAAATAACCGCTGAAAGTCTCGTAAATGAATCATTAAGACAACATATTCAAGACGGTATGATTGGGGAAAAACATTTTGTAATAGAAGATCAAACTTTTACTGGAGAATCCTTGAATGTAAGTGGGGAACTTCCTGATAATGGAGAAATATTTATCGATAAAGAAGGCAAAATAGCGCTTTCGATTTCAAATGAAAAATATTGTGCAAAAAAAAATATTTTTTCTGATGAAATAATAGTAAACAAAGATGTATTGGATTGCGAATTAGATACTTCGACTCCAAGTGCCTGTTTTTTGACTCAAGACTTATCTAGCACAGAAATAGAAATAATTGGATATAAAAACGAATGTACAAGAGATGTTATAATCCCAGAAACAATCAAAGGAAAGACTGTTACTAGTATAGGAGATTTTGCATTTGGTTATCATACAAACGTAATTTGGTATAAAGAAGAAAAGGGAAAAGTTGCATATAATTATTTAACTTCAAATAAACAAGAGAGCCTACCCTTAAGTGTCCATAAAGAACTGGCATTAAATTTAAATGGGGACGATTTTGTGCCTATTAATAGTGTTGTGATTCCAAACACTGTTAAAACTATTGGAGAAAGTGCTTTTGAACATAATCTGCTCAGTAGTTTAATAATACCAAATGGAGTTGAAGTTATTAAGACTTGTGCGTTTAAAAATAATAGAATAGAAAGTATTACTATACCAGATAGTGTTATTTCACTTGGTACTTGGTCTTTTTATTCAAACCAACTGAGAACTTATGAATTAGGAATAGGAATTACAAAAATTGAAAACTATACTTTTGCTTATAATGATTTAGAAAAAGTAGTTATAACGGATACTGTTACTGATATCGGCTCTGATGCTTTTTATGCTAATACTCCTACTTACTTGGAATTGAACTCAGAATTAATGGTGTGGGGAATCAATTGGAATTCATCTGTAAAGCATCTTAAAATAAATTCTGAAAATATTGGCTTTAGAGCTTTTGATAGTGGCAGAATAGAAACTATTGTATTTGGAGATAATGTAAAGACTATTGGATATGAAGCCTTTTATTTAAATAGGTTAACACGATTAGAGTTGGGCAAAAATATTACAAGTATAGATTATAATGCTTTTAGTGATAATGATATCGAAATTATAATTTTTAATAATAAACTTGAAAATATTGGCACGAGAGCTTTTGGTTCCAATAATATAACTAGTTTAATCATTCCAGAAGGTGTAAAGAGTATAGGAGATAGTGCGTTTTCTTATAATCAAATAAGCACCTTATCTCTTCCAAACACATTATTAACTATTGGTAAAGAAGCATTCATAGGAAGTCAACTTACAAGTTTAATCATTCCAAATAACGTCACTTCAATAGGGAATGGTGCTTTTTTTTCCAATCAGATTACTAGCGTGACTATTCCAGCAAATGTAAATGAAAATACATCAATAGGCTCTCGCTTTAATAATGCTTATGTATATGTTTATGGAAGTGCAGCAGGTACATATACTGCACCAAGTCAATCTGGAACTTGGACAAAACAATAGTTATTGACAATAAGTACATTTAATAGTATATTTAATTTAGTTAAAAAAGCGATGATGAGAGACAATATTATTATATAAGTTTTATAGAG
>CAZKBC010000067.1:0-5131 GCA_964551265.1 uncultured Muribaculaceae bacterium
ATTGTCTTCTTACTTAAATCAATAGCAGTTGATACTTCATTTAAGTTGGGACTCATTAATACTATATCAGCTGACTCTATAGCAACATCTGTTCCACTTCCTATAGCAATTCCAATATCTGCCTCAGCTAATGCTATAGCATCATTTATGCCATCTCCTACCATTGCTACTATTTTACCTTCATCTTGTAATTTTTTTACTACACTTGCTTTATCTTTTGGCATTACTTCAGATAATACATTTAAGATACCTACTTCTTTTGAAATAGCTCTAGCGGTCTTCTCATTATCACCAGTTACCATTATAACTTCTAATCCCATTTTTTTTAGTCTTTCAATAGCTTCTTTACTACCTTTTTTAACTACATCCGCTACTCCTATTATTCCAACTATCTTTTTATCAATTGAAACATATATTGGAGTTTTACCTTCACTAGCAATATTCTCATAATTACTTTGTAATATATTAATATCTATATTATTAGAAGTCATTAATTTATTATTACCCACTAATACTTCTTTATTATCAATTATTCCTTTTATACCTTCACCAGATATAGATATAAAGTTATCTATATCTATAAGTTTAATATCTCTTTTTAAAGCCTCGTTAACTATAGCAATTCCTAATGGGTGTTCAGATTTATTTTCTAAAGATGCTGCAATTTGTATTAATTTAATCTTATCAATTGTATTAGTTATAATATCGATTACTTTAGGTTTACCCTCTGTAATAGTACCTGTTTTATCTAATATTACTGTACCTACTTTATGTGCTATTTCTAATGCCTCACCACCTTTAATTAATATACCTTTTTCTGCTCCTTTTCCTGTTCCTACCATTATTGCTGTTGGAGTTGCAAGACCTAGTGCACAAGGACACGCTATAACTAATACGGATATGAATATCTTTAATGAGAATTCTATATCTCCTGATACAATAAGCCAAATTAAAGCCCCAATTATAGCTATTAGTGCTACCACTTGAACAAAGTATCCCGATATAATATCTGCCATTTTAGCTATAGGAGCTTTAGAATTTTGTGCATTTTCAACAAGTTTTATTATTTGTGCTAAAGCAGTATTTTCTCCTACTTTAGTAACTTTATATTTAATATATCCATTAATATTCATAGTAGCAGTATACACTTCATCACTATTCTTTTTACTTATAGGCATACTTTCCCCTGTTAACATAGATTCATCTATAGAAGTATTACCTTCTACTATTATCCCATCAGTTGGGATCTTTTCACCCGGTTTAACTATTACAATATCTCCAATCTTAACATCATCTATTTTAACTACTTTTTCAATATTATTTTCTTCAATTAAAGCAGTCTTTGGAGCAAGACCCATTAGTTTTTTAATAGCTTCACTAGTTTTACCTTTAGAAATAGATTCTAATGTTTTACCTAGTAATATTAATGTAATAATTACACCTGCTGTTTCATAATATAATGAATGTATTAAATCAGTATTACCATTAATAATTAATATAGTATTATATAAACTATAAAGTAAAGCAGAACTAGTTCCTATTGCTATTAATGAATCCATATTTGGACTTCTATGTAGTAATAATTTAAATCCTACTGTATAAAATTTATATCCACTTATTACAACAGGTATTACTAATACTAATTGTACTAATGAGTGTAATATATGATTTTTAAATATACTTGGTATTGGTAACTTTACCATTGGTGCCATTGCAAGATAAAATAATGGTATTGTAAATATTAAAGATACTATAAATTTAATCCATAGAGTTTTTATATCTTTTTCTTTTCTTAATTTATCTTCATCTATACTAGTTTTTTCTATAACTTTATAACCAGTTTCTACAATTACTCTATTAATTTCTTTTATATCTAATTTTTTTGAATCAAATGTAACAATTGCTTTTTCATTTGAATAATTGACTTTAACATCTTCTACTCCATCTATTTTTTTAACTGCTTTTTCTATACCTAAAGCACATGCTGTACAACTCATACCACCTATATTTAAAATTTCTTTTCTCATTATTCCTCCATATTGACTAATAATATATTAGTTGATATGATTGTAACATTCACTTACAAATTAATAAATACACACAATAAAGTAATATACTACCCAAAAAGATACTATGAAAGGAATAATATGAATATTAAATGTCCAGTAGATACTACATTAAATTTAATTGGAGGCAAATATAAAGCACTAATATTATGGCACCTTATGGATAACACTTTAAGATTTGGTGAGTTAAAGAAGTTAATATCTAATTCTACTCCTAAGATGTTAACTCAACAATTAAGAGAATTAGAAAAAGATAATTTAATTATTAGAACAGTATATCCTGTAGTACCTCCTAAAGTAGAATATAAATTATCTAAATTAGGTAAAAGCATTAAACCAATATTAGATGATACTTTTAAATGGGGATCAACATATTTAAAAGAAAAAGGTTTAGAACCATCTTGTAATATGATAAAAAAATAACAATTATTTAATTGTTATTTTTCTTATTAGTTAATACTAATTTCTTTACTCTATCGATATAATTAGTTCTCATATCATCTAATATTACATTAATTCTTCTACATTTAATAAAGCTTCATTATATTCTTTAACATTATCTTCATTTAAAAATCTTCTCTTTTCTAATGATAGATGTGCATTATAATCTCTTCTAAGTGCAGTTAAACTATCAGCAAAAGTTCCAATTACTATATTTATATTATCTTTAATAATGGGTATATATATACCTTTATAATCTTCATATTGATCTTTAGTTATTTTATCATTAATAAATAACCTATTCATCCATATTAATCTATCTAGTAATGAGCGATCTACTATGACTAAATCTGGATTATTATTATATGATTCATATAATTTTTCTAATACATGCTTAGGTATTTCCGTATTTATTTCATATAAAGATTTACCTTTAATTGAAGGATATATATCCTTCTTATACTTATTTGAAGTAGTAAATTCTTCTAATGATTCAACTTTAAATCCTCCCTTAATAAAGAAATCATATAAGTTATTAATTAAAGTTGTTTTACCAGTTCTAGGTGTTCCAGTAAACTCTATAGTATATGGTTTATTTAAAGACTCAATACTCTTTAATTTCTTAATATCTTCTTTCTTATAGTGAAGTTGTTTTAATGAATTGTATTCGTTTTCATTATTTTTAAATATAGTATTTTTTACATAATCGTCATCTTTTACATTATAAAATACATGATCTATTAATTTCTTTAATCTAACAAACATAGGGTGATTTTCATCTTGATTATTAATTAAACTCTTATATAGTTCTTCAAAATACCATTTATTTTCTTCAAACCCTCTTTTTAAGTTAGAAAAACCATTTCCATATATTTCATTTAAAATCATTATATCTTCCATATTACTTATCTTATCAGCGCATATTACAGCTTTATGTCTAAAATCTAAATCTTTAGTAAAATCAATTGTATGTTGCTTTCTTTCTTCCCAAGATAAACTTTTATCTGGTTCACTAGCACACTCTACTAAAGACAATATATTCTTACCAAATATTTTTTCTATATCAATATCTTTATATTTAGTATCTTCTATTACATCATGAAGATAACCAGCTGCCACTACTTCATCATCAAAACCATATTCTTTTAATATCTTAGCAACATCTATAGGATGCACTATCATTGGTTTATCAGGATCACTCTTCCTAACTTGTCCATCATGTGCATTCATTGCAAAAACTAAAGCTTCTTTTAATATGTCCATACCTAACCTCCCAATAAAATTAGTATATCACAATATTTTTCTATTATTATTCTTTTTATACCATCTATTATATGTCTATTATTTAAGTCTTAATTAATTTTTTTACAGGTGACTCAGTTAGTATAATTTTTTTATTATCGAAATCAACTTCTATTTCAGTTCCAATTGGTAATATTCCAATTGGTAAAGAATGACCACAATTTATATTATATAAAACTGGTAAATCTTCTTTGTTATAATCTTTAAGTACTTCTATTAATACTTTTTTATATTCTTCGTAATATTTACCTAAATAAGGTTTACCTACAATTATTCCTTTTATAACATTAAATATACCTTGTGCTCCTAAATTCATAAGATAATGATTTATTAATTCAGGACTTGGTTCTTCTTCACTTGTTTCTATAAATAAAATTTTATCTTTCCAATCATCTAATGTAGGCCAAACTGAAGTACCTACATATAAAGGGAATGCATCTAAACATCCACCTAATAATTTGCCTTTTACTTTTCCTTTTCCTTGTAATAGTTCGTAACCAAGTTCTTCTTTTTTTAATTTTTTAGTTATATTAATATTTTCTTCTTTCCATTCTACATAATCATCTGTCCAATATTCACTAGATTTAATTTCTAAGTTCTCTATTCCTTCAAATAAAATATTATTTATAGATTCTTTTGTATAATCAAACATACTTCCATATTCAGCAAAATCTTGCATTAAACAAGGCCCATAATATGAAACTATTCCTGCTTTTTGCATCATAAAATGATTAGCGGTTGTATCTGAGAATCCCATAAATATTTTAGGATTATTCTTTATAATTTCATAATCAATATATGGAGTAATTCTAATAGTATCACTACCACCTATTGAACATATTATTCCTTTTATACTAGAATCTAAAAAAGCATCCATTAAGTCTTTTGCTCTTAACTCGGGATGATTTTTTATAAATTCAGAACCCTTTAAAGCATTAGGCATTGCAATAACTTCTAATCCAAATTCTTCTTCCAATCTTTTTTTACCTAAATAATATTTGTGTATAAATGTATCATCTCCAATACCACCCCAAGATAAACTAACAATTGCTACTTTATCTCCTTTGACTAGTCTCATTGGTTTTATCATTACTCACCTCATAATTCTTTACTATAAAATTCCAACCGGGTTTCCAAGACTTAGTTTTACGCCAATCTTGATCAATTGCTTCCTCCCAAGTCTTACCTTCAGTTATTACTTGAAATGCAAACTGAGGGGCTTTATGTGCCACTATAGCAATATGTTTACCATCATAGTTTTCTAATAAATAATTACAAAAATCTCTTACTCTTTTTTCTACATCCTTTAAAGATTCTCCATT
>CAZKBC010000068.1:0-2485 GCA_964551265.1 uncultured Muribaculaceae bacterium
ACCCAACAAGAATTAATTACTCTTTTGAGGGATGGTATAGTAATCCTGGATTAACAATAGTCTATACATTTACAACAATGCCAGCAGAAAATATAACTGTTTATGCGAAATGGACAGCAAATCAAACTGGAATATCTGCAGAAATTAAAGATAATGCTCAATTATTATTTACTAAAGGCACAACATACAATATAAAAGATTTTATTAATGTTTATAATGTATATGCAGATGGAACAAAAACATTGACTACAGACTATACTACAGATTTTACAACCGTGGCTGTTGTAAATAATAAAACATTAAAAATTACCCAAAACTTGTTTACCAACAATATTTTAAAATATACCGTTATAAACGAAGAAGCTTATCAAACAAAATTTGAAATAAAATCTGCTTCTGGAAAGTATAGGAAAACAACATGGTCAACATGTACAACTAGTTGTGATACACCTGATAAAACTTCTTGGGTATCAAAAACAACTCCTTTTTTCGAAATAATAGAACATTATGCGGAAAATATTGTGGTTAATAAAGTTAGTATATTATATTCTGGTTCGTCAAGTTATACTCAAGCTACTGTATCGGATGTAGTAAGATGGAGTAGATGGACTGGCGGAGCAAAATGGGACCCAGTTAGAATTGTTGATTATAATGGATCAATAATTGATAGAGTTGCAGTTTCATACAATAGAAGTGGACATGGTGATTTCGTAGTAGTATTTAAGTTTGATAGTGCAACTAATACATTTACGGCAATTGATGAATACTTAGGTACAGTAGTTACTAACAGTGCTTCGACAAGTGCCGTTGAACCTATTATGTTAAACAAATCAATGAATTCTTTTGCACCATTGAATGAAACAATAGAAGAACCAGTTCTAATGAATGATGATTTAATCTCTAATACTGACACAACTTCATCTTTATTGAATGACGATCAAGAAACAGATGAAAACACATTATTAGAAGATGAAACAGAAAATTATCAAGAAATAGATGAAAATATATTATTGGAAGATGAAACGCCAAATGATCAAAAGCCTAGTGAAGAAGAAACGATAGATAGCAATAGATTATTTGAAGTTATTCTTACAGAAGAAGAAATAACAGAAGATTTAGTTGAATAATATATTAAAGACTCTAATATTTATTTAGAGTCTTTTTTTTATTAAAAAATATGTTATAATATATCTATAATAATAGGAGAATAATATGGATTGGTTAGGAGTTAAGGAATTTGTTAAAGATAGTATTGGATATATAGTATCTTTTATGTTGGTTTTATTGTTTGTAGTATATGTACTTAGCTTTGGACAAGTAATAGGTCCTTCTATGAAGGAAACTCTTAATAATGGAGATATAATTATAGTAAATAAACTAGTTTATAAAATTAATAATATTAAGAGAAATGATATTGTGGCTTTTAATTATCAAGGTAGTAAGTTTTTAACAAAAAGAGTAATTGGATTACCTGGTGAGAAAATATCATTTAAGGATAATAAGATATATATAGATGATAAAGTTATAGAAGAAGATTATATTATTCCTAGTGAATTAAATAATAAGGAATATGGTAATATTCCAGATGATTCTTATTTCTTAATGGGGGATAATAGATTGGATTCTTTAGATAGTAGAAATTTTGGATTTGTAACTAAAGATGCTATAATTGGTAAAGTAATAATAAGAGTATTTCCATTTAATAAAATGGGAATTGTAAAGTAGGAGGGCTATATGGCATATATTAAGTTTAAAGAATTAACTCATTATTTTAATTTTCATAAGAAGTTAAATACTAAACAATTACCAGAATATGTTAATCAATATATATCTAAGGATGAAGTAATATTATCGGTATTTTGTACAATGAGAGATAAGGTAGTATTTACTAATAAGAAATTAATATTGTTTGATCTTAAAGGATTACTTGGATATACTAAGAAGATTGAGATATTCCCACATAATAGAATATGTTCATCTGCTATAGTATTTAATAAGACATCTATATATTTGTTGTTTACACTATTAAGTGGATATCAAATGAGATTAAATTTTGTTAGTTTAAGTCCAGAAGATAAGTCTGAGATAAGAGAACTATACTATAAAATATATGAGAACATGGATAAATAAGACAATATTTTGTCTTTTTTATTTTAACTATGTTATAATTTAGAGGAAATTTTATTAATTAGTAATATAATTTATTTAAGGAGGATTTATGAGTAAGAACTTAGTTATAGTTGAATCTCCCGCTAAGTCTAAAACAATAGAAAACTATTTAGGAAGTGATTATAAGGTTGTTTCTAGTAAAGGACATATTAGAGGTTTATCTTCTAAAGGTAAATATGGATTTGGAATAGAGCTAGAGAACAATTTTAACCCCATATATGAGTTAATTAAAGGTAAGAAGAAAGAAGTGTCTGTTTTAAAGAAAGATGTTAAATCAGCCTCTAAAGTATTCCTAGCAACAGATCCAGATAGAGAA
>CAZKBC010000068.1:2495-5101 GCA_964551265.1 uncultured Muribaculaceae bacterium
GCAATAAGTTGGCATTTAAAAGATGAATTAGATATTAATGAAGATCAATATGAAAGAGTAATATTCAATGAGATTACTAAAGATGCTATTATTGATGCTTTTAAGCATCCTAGAAAAATAGATTATGCTTTAGTTGATAGTCAAAAGACTAGACAAATATTAGATAAGATAATTGGATATAGATTAAGTAAATTAATTCAATCTAAAACAGGTGGTAAGAGTGCTGGTAGAGTTCAAAGTGTAGCACTTAAATTAATAGTAGATAGAGAAGATGAGATTAAGAAATTTAATAAAGAAGAGTACTGGACAATAGATGCATTATTTGGAGACTTTAAAGCAAGATTAGAAAAATATGGTACTAAAGAAGTTGAAATTCATAACGAAATAGAAGCAGATGAAATATTAAGTAAGTTATCTAAAACATTTAAGATAGAGTCTGTTGATAAGAAAAATAAGAATAGACAATCTAAAGCACCATTTATTACTTCTAGTATGCAACAAGATGCTATATCTAAATTAAACTTTTCATCTAAAAAGACTATGTCTGTAGCTCAAAAATTATATGAAGGTATAAGTTTAAAAGATGAAACTGTAGGTTTAATAACATATATGAGAACAGATTCAATAAGATTAAGTAATGATTTTATATCTTCTACTTATAAATTTATTGAAAGTAAATATGGAGAGAACTATGTAGGTGGTGTTAAGAAAGCTAAGAAAAAAGATAATGTTCAAGATGCCCATGAAGCAATAAGACCTACTAGTATAGATAGAACTCCTGATAAAGTTAAACAATATTTATCTAATGATGAATTTAAATTATATAGTTTAATATATTATAGAGCTCTAGCGTCTTTAATGAAAGAAGCTAAAGTAGAACAAACTACTGTTATATTAGATAATAATAATTATAAATTTAAAGCTACTGGTCAAATAATAGTATTTGATGGATATTTAAAAGTATATTCAGATTATGAACAAGGAGAAGATACTATATTACCTCCATTAGAAAAATATAAATCAAATGTATTAATAGCGTCTGATGTTATTAAAGAACAACACTTTACTCAACCACCCCCTAGATATACAGAAGCTAAGTTAATTAAAGAGATGGAAGAATTAGGAATAGGAAGACCTTCTACCTATTCAAGTATCGTAGAAACGCTTATAAATAGAAAATATGTAGATATTATTGAAAAGAAGTTTGTTCCTACTGAAATAGGGATAGAAACTACTATTAAACTACAAGAAAAGTTTAGTGATCTAATAAATGTTAAATATACCGCTAAGATGGAAGAAGACTTAGATCAAATAGCGGATAATAAAGTTATTTGGACAGATCTATTAAATACTTTCTGGTCATATTTTGAACCTAAAGTACAAGATGCATTTGTAACTATGGAAAAGAACCAAAAAGAAACAGGAGAAAACTGTCCAGAATGTAATAGTCCATTAGTAGAAAAGAATGGTAAATATGGTAAGTTTGTAGCGTGTTCTAATTATCCAAAATGTAAATACATAAAAAAAGAAATAAGAATAGTAAAAGAATATGGAACATGTCCTGATTGTAAAGAAGGAAAAGTAGTAGAAAAAAGAACTAAAAAAGGAAAATTCTTTTATGGATGCAATAGATATCCAGATTGTACTTATGCAACTTGGAATAAACCCGAAATAAAAGAAGAAATATAGGTGATATATGGAAGATAATGAAATTACAATTTCCAAAGATGAGTATAAAGATATAGAAGAAACTATATATTTAAGCTCTATTCCTGGATATTTAGAATCCATTGAAGAAGCAAGAAAAAATATTACTAAAGATAATATTTATGTAAAAGGTGAAGATTGGTAAAAACATTAATACCAAATATAATTATATTGACTAATAAATAATACTTTGATATTATTAACTTGTAAAAATTTATATATACCTTATCAAGAGTAGTGGAGGGTACAGGCCCTATGAAACTCAGCAACCTATTAAATTAGGTGCTAAATCCTGCGGGAAACCGAAAGATAAGACTTTAATAGTACTCTTGGGTTTTCAAGAGTATTTTTTTTATAAGGTATAGGAAAGGATAGTATATTAGAATTTTACTTTTAAATATAAGATAATTAGAATTAGACAATAAATTAAAAAAAATAGGAGGAATAATGGAAAAAATAATAGAAATAATGGATTATAAAGATGACAAAAAGAAAGTTAAAATAGATAATTTTGAAGATGTAGTTAGATTAGAAATAGAAGTTATATCAGGAGATGAATTGTTGTATATCTTATACAAAGATTATAGTGTTATGAAATATGATAGTAGTGATTGTAGAAGATTAGAATATAATGATAGTTTTTATTGTATTTATGATATTACAAAAGATATTGACTATTTAGAACGTTGGAATGAAAGAATAGATAGTTATAATTTTAAGAAGGAGGAATAATGAGGAAAATATTTACATCTGAATCAGTTACTATAGGTCATCCAGATAAGATATGTGATAGAATATCAGATGCAATATTAGATGAATACTTAAAACAAGATAAGTATTCTAGAGTAGCATGTGAAACATGCATTTCAGATGGTTTAGTGGTTGTATTTGGGGAAATA
>CAZKBC010000069.1:0-1379 GCA_964551265.1 uncultured Muribaculaceae bacterium
TTATGAGAAACTATTAAATTTCTATTGACTTTTAATAGTTAGTCTCCTTTATTATGTTATAAGTATACCATTATATATTTATTAATATAAAAAAAACATTAAATTATATTAATTAATGTTTAAATGGTTTTCTATTATTGTTTTTTCTATAGTATGGTTTTGAACTTACCTTATTTGTTTGAGGTTCTTTATTTGATAATACTGAATACTTATGTTCTGTTATTACAGGTATAGGTTTCTTAATTATCTTTTCTATATCTCTTAGATATTTCTTTTCTTCAGTATCACAAAATGATATTGCCACTCCAGTAAGTCCTGCTCTTCCAGTTCTACCTATTCTATGAATATATACTTCTGGTTGAACTGGCATATCAAAGTTTATTACGTGAGATAATTCTTTAATATCAATCCCTCTTGCTGCTACATCAGTTGCTACTAATACCTTACATACTCCTTTTTTAAAATCAGTTAATGCTTTTACTCTAGCGTTTTGTGATTTGTTACCATGAATAGCATTACTAGATATACCATTATCATTTAATACTTTATCTAGCTTATTTGCACCATGTTTAGTTTTAGTAAATATTAAAGCTGATTTTATATCATTATTTTTAATTAATTCTTTTAATAGATTTACTTTATTAGATTTATCAACAAAATATAATTCTTGTTTTATATTATCTACTGTAATAGCAGATTCATTAGCTTTTAATGACACATAGTTTTCTATTAGGGAATCCGCAAATTCATTAACCTTTTTAGACATAGTTGCTGAAAAGAATAATGTTTGTTTTTTCTTTGGAACATGACTTATTATCTTTTTAACATCATGAATAAATCCCATATCTAACATAGTGTCTGCTTCATCAAGTACTAATATTTCTAGTTCATTAAGTTTAACTCTATTTTGATTAATTAAATCAAGTAATCTACCAGGAGTAGCTACTATAATATCTATTCCTTTTTTTAATACTTCATTTTGAGATTTTTGATTTACTCCTCCTAATATAACAGCAGATCTTATTGTTATATGTGTACTATATAATCTAATATTATCTCTTATTTGAATTGCTAATTCTCTAGTTGGAGTTAATATTAAAACTTTAGTAGTTCTATAAACCCCATCTTTTCTTTCAAGACCCATTATGTGTTGCAATATTGGTAATACAAAAGCAGCAGTCTTACCTGTTCCTGTTTCTGCACATCCTAATACATCCTTGCCACTTAATATTTGTGGTATAGCTTGTTCTTGTATTGGTGTTGGAACAACGTGCCCTGCGTCTTCTAAACCCATTATAATGGGTTTTAATAGTCCTAGTTCGTTAAATGTCATATATACTCCTTTAATTCTATAATCAAATTAAAAAGATAGTAATTCT
>CAZKBC010000069.1:1389-4931 GCA_964551265.1 uncultured Muribaculaceae bacterium
TAATTATATAACTAATCGTTTTATTACTAAATCGAGTATATTAATATTTATATATTAATCAATGTTTACAATCAATAAAATTTAATTCGATTAATATTAACATATTAATTAATAAATAGCAATATTTATTTGTGATATAGAACTTCAACACCTGATGATATTAATTTATCTACTTGATCAAATATTAAATGTTTAACATCATGATCTTTATATATAGTTAATTCTTTTAACTTAGGAAGTGATTCTAATGCTTTTAAATTTGTAACTGGATTATATGATAAGTTAATGTATTCTAAAGATTTTAAATCAGTTAAAGGACTAACATCATTTACTTTATTCTTGTGAAGACTTAATGAATATAATTTTTGTTTATTAGTTAAAGATTTAATGCTTTCAATTTCGTTTTTTTCTAATGAAACACTATATAAGTTAGTTGCTTTTTCAAGAGCGTCAATATTTTTAATTCCACAATCTGTAAAACCAACATCTTCTAAAGTTTCCATATCTTTTAAGAAGTTAATATCTTTTACTTTAGTATCAATAAATGTTACTTCAGTTAATTTAACATCTTTAGAAAAAGATATAGGTAAATCATTGATCTCTGAATAACTAATTACAATTCTTTTTAAATTTTTTAAATTACTTATTGGATCTAGTGAATTAACTTTTTCTGTAAATAAAGAAAAATATTCTAAATTTTTAGCGTACTCTAAACCACTTAAATCTTTTACTCCTGATGTATGCGCTGAAAATTGTGTTAAATCTAACATATCTTTTGATGTAATGTCTTCTTCTTTAATACCTAATTTTTCTCTTACTATTGATTCTAGGGCCTTATCTTTAAAAGTAATAATAGTATCATCTGGTACTTTTACTTCTTTTAGTTCTTCTTTACCACAACCTAATAATGTAACTGAAAGTAATAATACAAATAATAGTTTAAATTTCATAAGACCTCCTAATTATTTTTATTATACACCAAATAATATATATTTTATAAATATTTTATTATTTTTCTAATTATCATTATTTCTTAACAAATTCATCATATCTTTTATTTCATTTTCAGTTAAATATCTCCAATTACCAATTGGTAGATTTTTTAATTCAATATTCTTATTCTAATTCTTTTTAAATTTATTACATTATATCCTAAACTACTACACATTCTTCTAATTTGTCTATTTAATCCTTGTGTCAAAGTAATTTTAAATACATTATTACTTATTTTAGTTACTTTACATTTTTTTGTAATTATATGTTTATTATTAACAGGATTAAATATTTTTATACCATTAGACATACTATCAATAAAATTATTATCTATATTTTTATCTACTGTTACAACATAATCTTTTTCATGGTTATTACTACTTCTAAGTATTTCATTTACAATATTACCATCATTAGTTAATAATATTAATCCTTCTGAATCTTTATCTAATCTTCCAATTGGAAAAATTCTTTCTTTATGTCCAATAAAATCTATAATATTATCTTCTATATTTGTATCTGTTGTAGAAGTTATTCCTATAGGTTTATTAAGCGCAATATATATATGTTTATTTTTAACAACAATCTTTTTACCTAAAACTTCTACTATATCATCATCATTTACATCTTGTCCTATAATTGCTTTTAAACCATTAATTTTTACTTTACCTAGTTTAATAAATTCATCAGCTTTTCTTCTAGAACAATATCCAGAAGAACTAATATAATTATTTATTCTCATAAAAAACCTCAAGAAAATTATATCATAAAAAAACAAACATTAATTAGTTTGTTTTTTTGGGAACAATTCTTTTTAATAAGGTTTTTTTTGCAATAGATACATCTGGGGTATCTTCATCCATTTGTCTTTTTATTTTGTTGATTGTTTCTTCGAAGTCAAAATCTTGTGAAGATGTATCAATTTGAGAATTATTATGTGTACAATATAATGGAGACCTAATGTTAGCATTTTCATCTATATAACAAATTACTTTGCATACATTATCAGATGACTTGTAATATATATTTTTTGTTGCTAATGCAAATTTTTCTTCTGAATTTTCAACTATTTTATCAAAATTCCCTATTGATGAGAATCTTTCGGAAATATATTGCCCTTTTACCACATCATAAAGTGCTTCAGAATAAGAATTAGTTGGATCAGTTTTAAATTGAATAATTGTTTCATTTACTCTATTATAATCCCAAGATTCAAATTCTTTGACAACGTG
Source organism: uncultured Muribaculaceae bacterium (assembly GCA_964551265.1). GTDB lineage: Bacteria > Bacillota_I > Bacilli_A > RF39 > UBA660 > JAAYGD01. The sequence goes on from CAZKBC010000069.1 coordinate 3,615, forward strand.
TGATTTTTTTCCTTCAATTTTAAAGTGGTGATTTTCATATCTAACATATGCTTGTTCTCCATCACCACCCGAAATATGTATTTTTACCATAACATTTCCTGAAGGAAATATTTTAATTTTTCGATACCATCCTTTAAAATCAATAACAGTATCATACTCTTCGTCAATTACTCCTTTTAATGTATAATCATATCCTTCCCATTTCCAACCACCTGTATGTTTATTTACTTCATAGGATACAACTGCATAACCATTTTCAAATTTTACATTATCTTTTGGAATATCAAAAGCAGAACCATCATAATATATTTTAAATGTATCAATATTTTTCATCAAATTCATCTCCTCAATTTAATTAGTTAGTATATCATTATTTGTATAAATGTATATATTTATTATTAAAGAAAATGAATTTCAACCAAATTTATTGTTTTTTAAAGATAGAATTGCTGATGGATTATGAGTGCCTTCCCAATTTGTTTGAATTCCTCGCTCTATTCTTTTGTTTGCAGCATTTATTCCTTCTTGTGTAATATTTAATCTAACTGCATCACGATTATTAAAAAACTTTGGATATTCTGGTATTTCATACCCTTTTTTAAATACACCAGTATCATTTATTTTTACAACAGTGTTTGGAATACTTAATATTTGGTTATCTACTCCTTCTATTCCTATATATATTGAAGACTTACAATCCATATTTCTATAAAAAACATATTTACTATTAAAAGTTTTGCTATTCATATCAAAAATAATATTTGTAATAACAAAGTGATCTCTAATATCACAGTAAATAAATTCTCTATAATTAGTAGACCAAACATCATATGGGAATTTTTTATCAATTTTTAAAACTCTTTCATTAAAAGATTTTATTAATTTATTAGTCATATTTTCATTTAAATCTAATTTTTTTAGTTGAGAATAGATCCTATATTTTCCTTCGCTATATATTCTTTTATCAACTTCTTTATTGCTATTAGAAATGCCCATATATTTTAAGCATTCAAAGTATGAATATTCTAAATTTTCCATAGTTTCTCCTTTTTTATATAAATTATTATACACTAACTTATCATAATTTAAAGTTTTCTTTTATAATCGTCGTAATTTCCTAAATATGTCTTTGTATGTCCGTCAACAAATTCAATTATTTTATTAGCAAATTTATTTATAAAGTATCTATCATGACTAATGAAAATTAAAGTGCCTCCAAAATCTTCTAATGCTTCTTCTAAAACTTCCTTAGTTGGTATATCAATGTGGTTAGTGGGTTCATCTAATATTAAAGTATTAACTTCCTGTTGTAAAAGC
>CAZKBC010000070.1:0-4858 GCA_964551265.1 uncultured Muribaculaceae bacterium
AGATTTACTGGAGACTGGTGGTACATATTATTAGGTATATTATTAGTACTTATGGCCTTACAAATATGGGAGATAATAAACATAATACCAAGTAATAATCTATTTACTAAGAATAAAAAAAGAGGATTATTTGGTGCTTTTTTAGCAGGTATATTAGCAGGTTTATTTTCATCTCCTTGTTCTACACCAGTTCTAATAGTACTTCTTGCTATAGTAAGCGCTAAAGGAAGTTTAGTGTATGGAATTATATTATTACTTCTATATTCAATAGGGCATAGTGTTCTTGCTGTTATAGCGGGTACTTCTATAAGCTATGTAAAAAAATTAAAAGAATCTAAGAAATATAAGAATATTAATGATATTATTAAGTTAATATTTGGATTATTAATATTATCTTTAGCGTTCTATTTATTTTATTTAGGATTTTAATAGGAGTATAAATGAAAAATATGAATATTAATGAATTAAAATGTACACATGAAAATATAGATTTAGATAAATATCTAGAATTTTATTATTTTATAAAAGATAATATGGAACATCCTGAATGGTTAGGAGATTTTACTAAAGAAGATTTTAAATATTTATTATTAAATAATTCTAAGATTTGGATATATTATATAAATGATATAATAGTTTGTTCTATGATGTTTATACCTTCTGATTTAAAAGCATTAAATAAATTAGAAATAGAATTAGATTATAATATAGTCGCAGAATATGGCCCTATTATGGTAAGTCCTAAATACTTGGGTAATAAATTACAATATCAAATGTTAAAAATATTAGATAAATATACAATTGACAAAGGATATAAGTATGTAGTATCAACTATTCATCCTGATAATATTTACTCTATAAATAATTTTATTAAAGATGATTTTAAATTAATAAATCAAAAAGAATTTAAAAGAGGAATAAGAAATATTTATATGAAGAGGTTATATGACTAAAATACCTAAGGTTAAATTTATAGCAATGAGTTTTAATGAGAACATGGATATGATTGCAATGTTTATTTATATTGAAAAAAATAAAGATAATAAACCAAATACTGATTATTTTAAAAATATATTTAGTGAAATACAAGATTTTGATTTTAATAATTTAAATATTGATCAAATAAAGAAAATACTAATATCAAACTTATTAGATAAATGGAATAATGAAATGAAACATTCAAAAGAAATAGTAGATAATTTTCAAACTAAATGGGATTTAATAAATGATAATGTAATGTTAGATTTATCTAATAGATTAAATATTAAATGGAAAGATGAGGATACTAACATTGTTGCAAGAGTAGGTGTTATGTATTCATGCCCTAGATATATAAGTAAAAGAACATTTGGTACTAATATTAATGCAAATGAATCTACAATGAAGGAAACTGCAATTCATGAAATATGTCACTTTCTATATTTTGAAAAATGGAAAGAATTATATAACGATTATGATGAAAATCATTATAATCATCCTCATATTATATGGCATCTAAGTGAAGCTATAATAGACCCTTTATTAAATAATGATACATTTAGAAAGTATACTAATATAGAAATAAAATCATATGATATTTTCTATAGTACATTTATTAATGGAATAAGTATCATTGATAATTTAAGAAATATAGTTAGTTCAAAACCTATTGAAGAATCTATTAGAGAGAGCTATAAATTATTTCTTGATAATGAACAATTATTTAGAGGAACAAATTAAAAAAATATAAAAATATGATAAAATATTAATATAGGAGGAATTATGAAAAAGATATATATTATTATTGCGGTATTAGTTATTGGTTTAGCTTCTTGGTTTTTATTCATAAATAAAACTGAAGAAAGTGATTCAAAAAGATTTGCGTTAGAATACAATCAAGTAAGTGATGAAAATGTTTTTGTATATAGAAATATAGATGAAATTATTAATATTTTAGAAAAAGGAACTGGTGTAGTATATATAGGGTTTCCTGAATGCCCTTGGTGTCAAGCTTATGTTCCAATATTAGATGAAGTTGCTAAAGAATTAGAAATTGATAAAATATATTATTTCAATATTTTAGAAGATAGAAAAGAAAATACTGAAAATTACAAAAAAATAGTATCAATATTAAAGAATCATTTATTAAATGATAGTGAAGGAAATAATAGAGTATTCGTACCTGATATTACTGTTGTAAAAGATGGAGAAATAGTAGGTCACGATAATGAAACATCTGTTGTAACTGAAGAAGATGGTACTCCAGAAGAATATTGGACTAAAGAAAAAAAAGAGTCATTAAAACTTAAACTAAAATCTTATATGGAAATTATTAAAGATAGTTCTTGTGGATCTAGTTGTAATCAATAAGATATTATTTAAAAGCTATTTTGACATTTTAATGTTCTTAGTATATATTAAATATTAATAAGGAGAACTATTATGGATGAAAAAGAATTTAATAGAAAAGTTGTTGGTGTTTTAGGATATGTTGGAAAACAAAGATATAGAGAACCTGGATTTGTTTATGATAATTATAATGAATTTGAAGAATTAAAGAAAACATGTAATGAACTTAAAATAGAAACTCCTAGTGTATTAGCGACTATGGCATTCTTGGAAGAAGAAGTAAATAGATCTAAAGAGTTAATTGAATTTCCTATTAGAAATAAAGAAGAACAAGAGTTTTATAAACATATAGTAGGAATAAATTCATATATTTATGATACAAAAGATAGAGAAGAAAATTATATTTTTGATAATATTTCTGAAGTAGATGGATTATTATCAAAGTTTGAATCTTTAAATACTATTGATTCAGATATAATTTCTATATTAGATTACATAACTAAAGATATTAAAAAGACAATTGAAGTAAGACAAGGCACCGATAAAGCTTTAGAATATCAAGAAAGACTCAATAATCTTGGAATAGTTAACTTTGAACAAAAAGTAAAATAATATTAAACTTTGATTAAACTCAAAGTTTTTTAATGATAAAATTGTTAAGGAGGATAAATGATAGAATTAGTAGATATATTAGATCCTATTACTGGTGAAATAACTGGTAAAACAATATATAAAGATGATGCACATAAAGATGGTACTTGGCATGGTTCTATCCATATTTTAATAATAGATAATAATAAAGAAAAAATATATCAATATTAAAAGATGATAGAAATATCATTTTTTTAATTATATGCTATAATTTCTATAGGTGATCTAATGACTAAAGAAGAATGGATAGAAGATCTAAATTATTTTGTAGAAAAGTTAGAAACTTTACATCCTAATCCTTATAAGAATTTTAATAAAGAAGATTTTTATAAAAAAATAGAAGAATTAAAAAATAAAAGTGATAACTTAAATAGTGATAATATGTTTAGAAGTATTTCCTTTTTAGTAGCACTTCTTAAAGATGCTCATACTTCTTTAACACTTACTACAAACTATTATGAAATACCTACAAAATTTAAATTAATTGAAAACAAAGTATATATAGTAAATACTAATGAATTAGATAAAGAAGCTTTATTTAAAGAAGTAATATTTATTAATAATACTCCAATAGATATGTTTATTAAGAATCTAGAACAATATATTTCTTATGAAACAGATGCTTTTAAAAATAATCAATTAGGGAAATTATTAAGTAATCCTTCTTTATTAAAAAGATTAGGTTTAATTGATATTGATACTTATAATATAATTTATAATAATGATGGTAAATCAAATTATATACAATATAGTTATAACGAATTATTAGATTCTGGTTTTAATCAAGAAGAAAAGTTCTATGATTTTAAATATATTGAAGAACAAAAAGCTTTATATATAAAATATAGAAGTTGTAAAGAAGATGAAAATTATAAAATAGAAGATTTTATAAAAGATATAGATGAGTCAATGAATTTGGGTGTTGATAAAATTATTGTTGACATTAGACAGAATATGGGAGGAGATTCAAAAGTAATAAAACCTCTTATAAAAAAATTGGAAGAGTATAAAGAAGAAAATAGAGAAATATTTTGTTTAATTGATGATGGAACCTTTTCTTCTGGAAGACATGCTTTATTTGATTTAAAAAATATAGGAGCTATTTTAATTGGAAGTGAATCAGGAGGATCAAAAGGAGAGGTATTTGGAGAAGTAATACCATTTACTTTACCTAATTCAAAGGTTAAAGTTAAATGTTCTACAAAAATATATAAGGGGTTAGAAGATGATACTAATAAACAATTTGGATCTATCACTCCTGATTATAAAGCAGAAGCTACTATTGAAGATTTAATAGAAGGAAGAGATGTTGTATTAGATACTGCTTTAGAGTATCATTATGTTAATGAAAAGAAAGGCAAGATTTAATAATAATTGGAGGATAATGTGAATATATTAGCTCAATTATTTGGTGGATTAGCAACAACTACTAATGTAATTGGTATTCAATTAAAAGATAAAAGAAATATATTGATTTCTTACGTAATAGCGTGTATATTTTTTATAATTAGTTTTTATTTATTAAAAGCATATAGTGGAGTAGTTACTTGTATAATAATGTTATTAGAAACTATTATTAATTATCAATTTGATAGAAAAGAAAAAAGTTTACCTAAATGGTTAATATATACTATGATTATATTATCAGTTTTAATATCTAGTTTATTTTATAAAACTTGGGTTGATATATTTGCAATTATTTCTTGTATTCCTTTTGTATTAATGTTAATACAAAAAGAAGAAAAGAATGTTAGAATATTTACATTAATATTTTTAATGTTTTATACAACATTTGATATATTAGTAGGAGCTTATACAGCATTTATTGGAGATTTATTATTCTCAATATCTACACTAATAGCTATAATAAAATATGATT
>CAZKBC010000071.1:0-4667 GCA_964551265.1 uncultured Muribaculaceae bacterium
ATAAACAATATTATCATATATAATATATAATGTCAATTTCATCTTCATATTTGTTCAGTATTTCGTTAGCAATAATCATTCCTAATTTTCCAGAACTACTATTTGTTATTTTTCTTACATTATCTATTTTTTCACTAGTACAGCCCGCAGTTATTACAATATTCATATTTAACACTCCTTCATTTATATAAATTTGTTTCTTTCATATAAAAGTATAAGCAAATAATATTGATAAGTAAAATATATATATGTTATAGTATATATAAGGAGTGCTTATTATGAATGTTAATTTAGAATTGTATCGAATATTCTATATTGTAGCTAAAAACAAGAACATGACCAAAGCTAGTGAGGAATTGAACATATCTCAACCAGCCATATCCCAATCAATTAAAAAATTGGAAGATCAACTGGGTGGAACATTGTTTATTAGAAGCAATAAAGGAATGGAATTAACAGAAGAAGGGAAAATGTTTTTTCAATATATTGAGGGTTCTTTAGACTTAATTAAAATTGCTGAAAATACTTTTACTCATTTTAAAGATTTATCGCAAGGTGAAATAAAAATCGGTATTTCTACTAGTTTAACTAAAATAGTCTTATTAAATTCTTTAAAAACTTTTCACGAGGACTATCCAAATATCACTATTAATATAGTTAATGAATTAACAAAGAACTTATTAATTGACCTTCAAAAAGGAAAATTAGATTTTGTAATATTTAATGAAAGTAACATAAAAGAACCGAATGTGACTCTAAAAGAATTATGCAAGTTAAAGCATTCATTCATATACAATTCTAAATATTATGATTTTGCAAATAAGACCTTAAAATTAGATGAATTGAATAGCTTACCTTTAATACTTCAGAACAAGGAATCAAACAGTAGACAATATTTAGATGGTTTTATGATTCAAAATAATATTAATTTAAAACCTTACTTGGAAGTTGTTAGTCAGGATTTAATAATAGAATTTTCTAACATAGGTTTAGGTGTTGGGTACGCTATAAAAGATTTAGCGTTAAAAAATTATCCTCATTTAAAAGAGATAAAATTAGAAAAAAATATGCCCGATGTTACAATATATATTGCAACGAATAAATCTCAAAATTTACCTTTTGCAAGTGCTAAATTTTTAAAATATCTTATTAAAGATAAACTTAATTTATAAAATGTATTATGTATATTATTCACAATTTGGAGTAATATCAAATTAAAAAAAACACTAATTATTAATAATTTAGTGTTTTTTATGTTTTATTAACCCTCTTTTTTCGTTTATTTCTTTAGATTGCATTTTTCTTAATAACTCTTCTCTCATATTTTTTAAATTTTCAATTTGTGAATTTGAACTAATATTCTTATCTAATGTCATTTTATAATCTAATTTATTCGTTGATTTAAGATTGTTTTCAAATGTTCCCTTATCAATCTTTTCTATTCTCTCTTCTCTTTCTTTTAATTTTTCTTTTATCCTATTTAATCTTATATTATTATATCTTTGAAGCATTACACAATAAGCGTTTACAGCTGTCAATATTGATCGCCATATTATTGAAAAAGTCGAAGTAGCGGTTGTTAAAGATAATAAACAAAATGTTAGTCCTACAATGTGAATAATTGAGTTATATTTTATACCACTCTTTTTAAAGTCGTTTATTCCATCAATAGATAATTCATGCAAAAAATAATTATTTTTTTTTGGTATATTCGAGTTTTTACGATTAGATTTTCCCATAGATAAAACAAACTTTTTAAAATATTTAACTCCTAGGAATTCATATATTTTTTCTTCTAACGTTATCACACTATGTTCCCCCCCTGAATGCGAAATATATTATCAAATTTTGTTTTTTTTGTCAATTATTTATACGGCAACATGTGAAAGATAGTGAAACACTATAATTCATGCTATAATGTTTAAAAAAAGGAGTGATTAATATGTTTGGTAATAACAAAAATTTAAATTTAATTAAAGAATTAATTAAATTTCAAGGCGAGATGATTAAAAGAATAAAAGCTGTTCGCGAAGCGGGCAATGTTGATTATCCGTACATATATAACGATGGACTTGATGAATATTACATTGGTTCCGTAAGTACAAGCGCCTAATGGATATCAAGTTGAATATGCCGATAATATTGGCCCCTATGGAGAGCAAGGATTACTTAAAATCTATGTAAATGATGAAAGGTTTATTGATGATAGAACTTTACTATATTCTGGTGTAATCTCTGACAAAAAGCCTTTTGTTAAAGGTTTCATGAAAATAAATGGAAATTATGTGTTTTTTCCGAGAATGGATAATCATAAAGATTTATTTCAAAAATTTACAGGTTCAGAAGAAGAAATGGCTCAATTAACTCACTTGTTAAATGAAACGACATCTTTGAGTCCTATTAAAAATCCCTATGCTAGAAATAGTAAATAATTGTCTGAATATTTAACCAATAACGGTACGCAAAGAGAATACGTTTCATTTTGAATTCTTTACTCAATTTAAATTTTTTTTAATTATATTATATTTCAATAAAAATTCATAAAATTATTAATAATAATATTTATTGTTGTAGATGTTATAAATATATACGATAATATAAAAAATCGGAGGAATAATGTGAATAAATTTGAATTGAGTTTAAAAATAAGTGGTAATCAAGAAAGTATAGCAAAAAAATTAATATTAAAAGGGTTTGAAGTATTGTGGAAAGTTAAAACAACTGATAAATATTATATTAAAAATAATAACATAGCAGTTTATGCCAATGATTTAAAAGATAATTGCTTACGTTTAAGAAGAGTAGAATCATTAATTAATAACGAAGTAAGGTGTTATTTTGATAATAAACACATATTAACCGACTTAGAATTTAAGATGCTAGGAGATTTAGAAATATTAAAAGAAATTGATATTAATAACCTCGAAAAAAAATTAGAAGAAATGAAATTTAAGAGATTATTAGTTACAACTAAAATAGACTTCGTCTTAAAAAGAGATGATTATGTTTTTCAAATTCAGGATATTGATGGTTGTGGTCTTATTGTTTCATATGATAATGAAAAATATACTAAATTTAGTTATAAAAATCAAAGGAAGAAATTGATTGAAGATTTAGAAAAATTTGAATTCCAAATAATTGACTATAATGATTTTGATAAACTCAAGGAAATATTAAATAAAGTAAGTTATATATAAACTCTATACGACTATGAAAAAATTAATTAACATTACAATAAAGAATAGTATAACATAAAATTATACTGTCATCATTATGTAAATTGCTCTTATAATTTAAGAAAAACTTAGTAAAATTTTGATATTTTGATATATAATATTTATAGAGGTGATTAAATGGGTTATAAATATAGTGAGGGATATGATAATGTTTTAAATGTTGGATACGATTTGGATTTTATTATTCAATTATTTACAGTTAATAGTACAGATCTAGATAAGGCAAGAACTCAACTTTTAGCAATATATAACTTGGAGCATATGGAAAATGTTCAAAAATCTACTACGCCAATAGAAAAAAGTATAGCAAAAATTTTAAATAGGAGAAATATTAATCTAATTGAAAGTGAATATTTAGCATTTAAGGCACAAGATATTAGTAAGAGTGCTGTATTAAGTGAGGATGGTATTATACGTATTTCTTTAGAAGATGGCTTAAAGTATGCAGAAATGGATCAAGATATAGCAGAATATCGTGTAAATATTGAAAGAGATACAATTGGGTTATTAACAGTTAGCTGTAATGCTCCCGAAGGTATTATTTTTGGAAAAGAAAGAAATATTTCGGATTATCTAGAGCAATTAGAAAGAAAAACAAATGAAGAATCTAATTCCCTTCAAATTGCTATAGCAAACTTAGAAATGAAAACATGGATTTATGGTCATGAATATGATCATTATAAAAGCGAAACTGAAAATAAAGGACCAAAATTATAATATTTATTGTTCTGTCCAATAGAGCAGTGTGCAAAGGGAATGCGTTCCCTTTTAAATCTCTTTAACCCAATTTAAAATTTCATATTAAATTGGGTTTTCTTTTTTTCATTACACATATACTTTACTATATATAATTCAGTCATTATTCTTAAATGAAAAAAGAAGAGATACTGACATAGCTCTATATACTAATACCTTTATCTCTGTCATAATGATTATTTATTCCTGTTATATCATATATTTAATCAACTACTAAATCTTTATAAATAAAGTCTAAACAATAATATTAATTTAACAGATTACAATTTTGGTGTTGATGAATGTTGTATAGATTCTCGTGAAACTTTACTTATTGAGAATGTATTTCCAACAGAATTCTCACTACAAAAAATTGATAAACTTTTCTTTCTCTATCATTAAATGGTTCTTCTCAATGCTTTTTATACAGTTTTATCATATATTTTATACTTGATGTAGGAAAGTTATCATATCTCTCACTTATATGAGATAATGTTTTTCCCTCTATAATGTGTTCTTTACAGATATTTAATTTATCTTGCATTGTTAATTTCATTAAAAAAAACAGCTCCTTTCAGTTAGTTTCAAGTTGTATATTTATTATACATAACTTTTTCCAACTTTTGGAAGCCATTTCAAACCTCAATGGAGCGGTTAAGCTACAAGTTACGAACTAGGTTCTCTTTCTAAAATAAT
>CAZKBC010000072.1:0-4559 GCA_964551265.1 uncultured Muribaculaceae bacterium
TATTTCTAATATTGGTTCTCCTCCATTATTAATAAATATAATGAAAAATACTATTGCTATTACAAATTGTAACAATAATTTTTGTAAAACAGTTAAACCATTATTAGTCTTTCTTTTAATACTTAAATAATCATCTAGAAATCCTATTATAGAATAACCAATAAATACTAATAATACTATTGCTATATTAGAAGTAAATTCTATCTTACCTAATAATATTAATACTAATACAGTTATAAAAGTAGATAATATAAATATTATTCCTCCCATAGTAGGAATTCCACTTTTCTTATTATGTTTTTCTTCTAAGTGTTTACTAATATTTTGTCCTATATTATGTTTCTTTAATATTGGTATAATAAAATAACCTAATACTATCGATACAAAAAAGCTTATCATTATAGCTAAAACAGATTTAGTAAGTATCAACATATATTTCACCTCTTATATAATATGATTATACTATATTTTTAACCCCAAACAATATTTTTTGGCTTTACTCTCTCATTGTTTACATCTTCTATTATAGTTCCACTATTCATTCTTATTATTCTATCTCCTATCATTGCTATTCCGGGATTATGAGTAATAATTATCATAGTAGTACCATATTCATAATTAGCCTCTACTAAAGCAGTAAGTACTTTCTTACCAGTTTCTTCATCTAGTGCTCCAGTTGGTTCATCACAAAACATAATCTCTGGTTTTTTTGCTAAAGCTCTAGCGATACTAACTCTTTGTTGTTCACCACCTGATAATTCATCCATATTCTTACTTATATGTGCAGTCATATCTACTAGTTCAATTATTTTATTAATATCAACTTTATTTCTTACTAATTTACTACCTATTTCTATATTTTGTTTTACATTTAAATTTTCTAATAAGTTATATGTTTGAAATATAAAACCTAACTTCTTTCTTCTAAAACTAGTAAGTTCTTTTTCATCATATCTAGTAATTATATCTTTTCCTACTTTAATTTTACCTTTTGTAGGTTTATCTAATCCTGATATACAATTTAATAAAGTAGTCTTACCACTTCCTGATGGCCCTAATATTACTACTATTTCACCTTTATTTATTATTAAATTAACTTTATTAAGAGCATTAATCTTTATTTTACCAATAGAAAATGTTCTATATACATTACTTAACTCTATATATTTTCTCATAATTACTCCCTCTTAAGCGCTACTGCTAAAGGTATTTTCTTTAATAATCTTTTTGATATAAACATTGCTACATAGTAACCTATTAATAATATTAATAGACCAATAAATGCCTTGCCATATGATATTGTAATAGGTATTGCAAAATCTAAATTCTTTGTTAATATTTCTACTATTTTTTTAAGTAAAAATATCATAGCAGGTATAGATAATAGATAAGATATTATAATAAATGGTGTATACATATTTAATACAATAGAATTAATTTCTTTCTTTTTATATCCTATAACTCTCATTAAAGATATAGTTCTTTTATTTTCTTCAATAACTATATTAGAAATAATTAATACTATAATAAATACCATTAAAGACGCAAAAAGCATTACTACATATAAAGATATATTATATACATCTAATACTGATTCCATATTTCTTTCTAAGTCTCTAACACTAAATAAACCACTTATATTCATTATTTCAGTCTTATCAATATTAGAGTATTTAGAATATGTACTATCTTTAGAATACTTCTTATTATAAGATAGTTTTAAATTTAAAGCTTTAGCAAACTCTTCTCTATCTACATATGAAATAAAGCCATTATATGATTCAGTAATATCTACTACTTTATATTTAACATCTAAATCTTTAAATACTATCTTATCTCCTATATCTATTCCCATAATATTAGATATATTAGTATTAATAACTATTTTACTTTCTTTTAAATTAGTACTGATCTTCTTTTTATTTAAATTAATTAATTCAAAATACTTTAATTCATAATCTATTCCTTCTAAATTAATAGTATTTTTAGCGTCTTCTTTTCTTTCTTTTAATTTCTTTATATTATCATCTTTATCAAATACTTTTGATACTTCAAATTCTCTTGTCAATATTAAATCATCAACCAAATTAATAGTTTCAACTGGTTTAATATAATTTATGACATAATCATACTTTAAATCTTTAAAACTAGTATCTATAATATATGAGAATAAATTATAAGCAATTAATATAAATACTATTAGTAATCCAGTTAAGAAAGATGAGATAGATACTATAAATAATTTACCTATAGATCTATTTGCTAAAGATATTCTAAGTCTTTCTTTAAAAGGAAATATAGAAGTTATTCTAGCTATTATTCTACTAATAAAATTAACCTTTATATTACTTCCTTCTTTTAATAAATATAAAGCTTTATGTCTAAGCATATATAAAAATATAAAATAAGTTAATATTGATAATACTAATGTGGGTATTAAAGTACTCTTTATTAAATATAAATAATTAAACTCTATTGGTAATACAGGTATATTAAAATAACTTATAAATAATTCTGTCATAGTTGGATGCATTAAATAACCAAAAGTAAATCCAAGTATTCCTCCTACTAATCCACCTATAAGAGGATATAATAAATAAGAGAACGCTATAGAAAAGCGACTATATCCTAAAGCTTTTAATACTCCAACTTGTAATCTCTCATCATCTATTCTTTTTTTAGCTATTACTAATATTATAATTGCAGATACTCCTAAAAGAAGATATAAAAAACTTTCCGCAAATAATCTATCATTTTCAAACTCCATTTTTGGACTCTTAGTTCTTGCAAGTCTTATCATATCATTCATAGATACTTGTGCTCTTTTTTCATCTTTAATAATATCTTCTGTTTTATCTAATTCTTTAAACTTAATACTATTAATTACTTCTTCTACACCACTAAACTCTTTATAATCTTCATTAGTCATAAAAATAATATTATGTTTTTCTTCATCAAACATTGGAGAAGAAATATTTATTAATGGATACATATAATCAGATGCATATGAAAACCCAACAATTGTATATTCTTTATCTCCAACTTTATATTTATTTTTTATTTTTAAATTATTCTTATTTGCAAATCCTTTAAGTATAGTTATTTCTCCATTATTAGATGGAAATTTACCTTCTAATAAATATGGTTTATTTATTTTCTTATCTTTTAAATAAGGCATTACTCTATATATATTCTTATCTTCTTGACCTAATTTACTTCTTGTAGTTTCATAACTAAAATTATATTTTCTAGAAATATCTCTTAATATACCATTCTTTTTCACTTGATTTAAATCATATTTCTCAAAAATATTATCTATCTTCTTTAAGAATTCATCACTACAATTTCTACTACTAATACACATTAAATATAAATTAATAATATATTGTTCATCAGGTGTAGCGTCAATTCCACCTTTAATATTTAATACATCAGAATATGTATAACTATTCTTATAATCTATTTTTAAAGTTAAACTTAAATCTTCAACATTTTGGTCTTTAATATACTTGTAATAAGCGCCTTCCATTCTATCAACTGCCATATTCATCATAGTATATATTCCAGTAGATAAGAAAACTAATAGAATAATTCCTATTATTTGTAATTTTTTCTTCTTTAAACTTGAAAACGAATTAATAAATAATAATCTCATTATGCCCACCTTATTTCATCGGCTTTCTTAACCTTCTCATTCTTTATTACTTCTACTATTTTTCCACTTTTCATTCTTATTACTGTATTAGCAATATCTCCTATACTAGGATTATGAGTAACTATAATTATAGTAGTTTTATATTGTTTATTAATCTTTTGCAATAGTTTTAATACTTGTTTGCCCATTTTCTCATCTAATGCTCCAGTTGGTTCATCACAAAATAATACTTTTGGATTCTTTACTAAAGCTCTAGCAATAGATACCCTTTGTAATTGTCCTCCACTCATTTGAAATGGGAACTTATTTCTATGTTCAAATAAACCTACTAACTTAATTATTTCTTTAATATCTAGAGGATTCTTTGATATATGAGACGCTAATTCAATATTTTCTTTTGCTGTTAAATTAGGTATTAAATTATATGATTGAAAAACAAAACCAGGTATTTCTCTAATAAAATCCTCTTTCCTTTTCTCGTCATATAAACATATATTATCTTCTTTATAATATATTTCTCCATTAGTAACAAAATCAATACATGCCATAACATTTAATAAAGTACTTTTACCACTTCCAGAAGGCCCTAATACCGCAACAACTTCTCCTTCTTTGATATCTAAATCAATACCATCTAAGGCTCTTGTTTCAATATTGTTTTTATTATAAATCTTACTAACATTTATTAGTTTATAAATCATAGACATAAAGACCTCCAAAATCAAATTTATTATAACACATTAAGTCTTTTTTTAAATAAAAAAAAGCACTATTCATGCTTTAAAATCTTTTCTTTTCCTTTTGATAAAGATTGAAGTTTATTTAATTCATTATCTAAGTTATTACTATTACTATTAGATAAATCTCTTACTACTTCAATATAATAATTCTTTGCTTCTTTATT
>CAZKBC010000073.1:0-4360 GCA_964551265.1 uncultured Muribaculaceae bacterium
TTTCTTTTCTCTAAGTTTTTTCTTTATTTCTTTTTCTAATGGTTTCTTTTTTCTTCCAATAAAAAGAAATGTTGAATATTTGTTCAATATAATATTGGAGGATAGAATATGATTTATTTAAACTTAATCAATATTTGTAAAAATTATCAAATACCAATATTAAAAAATATTAATATGAAAATATATAAAGGTGAAATAATTTCAATAATAGGTGAGAGTGGAAGTGGAAAAAGCACTTTGTTAAATATTATAGGTGGACTTGATTCAAATTATCTTGGAGATATATATTTTGATGGGAAATTAATTGATATAAAAGACAATGTTTATAGAAGAGATAATATTGGATTTGTTTTTCAAAACTTTAATTTAATATCATACCTTAATGTTGTTGATAATGTTTTAGTATCAATGCTTTCAAATAAAGAAAAATTAAGAGACAAAAGAAAAAGGGCTAAAGCATTACTTATTAAGATGGGAATGGAAAATCATTTAAATAAGTATCCAAATCAATTATCTGGTGGTCAAAAGCAAAGAGTTGCAATCGCTAGAGCATTAGTTAACAACCCCAAGATATTAATATGTGATGAACCAACCGGATCTTTGGATTCTTATAATACTAATATAATTTTAAATATTTTTGAAGAAATTGCAAAAACAGGTATTACTATAATTATCGCAACACATTCTATAGAAGTATCCAAAATAAGTCGTAGAATAATAAAATTAAAAGATGGAATTATAGAAAACGAAAAAACACTTAATAATTTTATAGAATACTATGAACCTAAAGAAAAAATATTTAATAAAGGAAAAATTTCCATATTCACTTCTATATTTTTATCTTTTTATAATTCAAAACAAAAGAAATTAAGAACAGCTTTAATATCTATAGGATCTTCAATAGGGATATTGGGGTTAATTTTAATATTATCATTAGGTACGAGCATTAAAAACTATATTAATAATACAATTATTAATAGTAGGGATAGTAATATATTAGAAGTATATAAGAATAAACAAGAACAAAAAGCTACCAAAGTATACTTTAACAAAGATGATATTTCTATAATTGGTAAAATTAATAATATAAAAAAAATCAATTATGGAATAATTGATAGAGGAAATCACTTTGTAAGAACAGATAATAAAAATATTAATTTTGATGTTATTTCTACTTATTCAAAACAGTTTAATAAAGACTATTTATTAATTGGAAAATTCCCTGGAAAAAAAGAAGTTCTAATTAATAATTATACATATTATGAAATTAGTGATAATATAAAAACTATTACTTATGATGGTATAAATTATAAAGTATCTGGTATTTATGAGGATGGATTAAATGAAAAAGTTATATATTTTAATTATGATGAAATAAAATATATGTCTGATAATAAAGCAAATATATTATTTGTTGAAACAAATAATATTGAAAACTTAAAAAAAGAAGTTATAGAAAAAGGATTTTTCTTGTCATATATAGAAGATTCTCTTAAAGTATTTAATGAAACGTTTGATATTATAATATATATTTTAGCATTCACATCTATCATTTCTTTAATAATCTCTTCTATAATGATTGTTGTAGTCTTATACATAAGCATATTGGAAAGAACAAAAGAAATAGGTGTATTTAGAGCTTTAGGAAATAGTAAAAAAGATATAAAAAAGATATTTATTTCAGATGGTATTTTTTATGGAATATTATCGGGATTTATTGCGAGTATTTCATCTATACCAATATTACTTCTTATTGATTATTTTATTAATAAACAATTTAATATGAAGATATCTAGTATAAATCCAAAATATATTATTATTTGTTTTTTGATATCGTTATTAGTTTCTACTATTTCAAGTATATATCCTTCAAAGAAAGCGAGCAAGCTAAATATAATTGATGCTTTGAGATATGAATAAATTTTGGTATAATATATATGACTGGAGTAAATAATAATGAATGAAATAATAATAGATCAAATGAGAAACACTCTTAAAATTTCAACTAAACAAATAGAGTCTGTACTTAGATTGTTAGAGGATGGAAATACCATTCCTTTTATTGCTAGATATAGAAAAGAAATGACTAACAACTTAGATGAAGAACAAATAAAAAGTATTAGCGAAGTATATGAATATCAAGTTAGTTTAATGAATAAAAAAGAAAATGTAATAAAACTTATTGAAGAAAAAGGAATGCTTACTGATGAGATAAAAGAAAGTATATTAAAATGTACTAAATTAATAGAAGTTGAAGATATATATAGACCTTATAAGGAAAAGAAAAAGACAAAAGCTACTGAAGCAATAAAAAATGGTTTAGAACCTTTAGCAAAACTTATTATGACATTTCCAATTTCTTTAACAGGAGTAGATAAATATATTAATGAATTTGTAAAAAGTGAAGAAGAAGCTATTGAAGGCGCAAAACATATTATTGCTGAATGGATTAGTGATAATGCAAGATATAGAAAATGGATTAGAAGCTATATTTTTCAAGATGGAACAATATCTTCAAAAAAGAAGAAGGATTCTGTAGATGAGAATAAAACTTATGAAATGTATTATGACTATAAAGAATCTTTAAAAACAATTAAACCCCATAGAATTTTAGCTGTTAATAGAGGAGAAAATGAAAAGATATTAATAGTAAGTATAAATATTGATAAGAACAAAATAGTAGAATATTTATCTAAAGAAAACATTACTAATAATAACTCTATATGTTCAAAATATGTATTGGAAGCGATAGAAGATGGATATAAGAGATTAATATTTCCAAGTATAGAAAGAGAAATAAGAAGTGAATTAACCGATGAAGCTAATGAACAAGCTATAAAGATATTTTCAAATAATTTAGAGAACTTATTGTTACAACCTCCAATGAAAGGAAAGGTTGTTCTTGGACTTGATCCGGCTTTTAGAACTGGTTGTAAATTAGCGGTCATAGATGAAACAGGAAAATTACTAGAAAAAAGCGTGATATTTCCTCATGAACCAGTTAATGATTTAGAAAAATCGAACATAGAATTTAAGAGACTAACAGATAAATATAAAGTAAATATAGTTGCAATAGGTAATGGTACTGCATCTAGAGAATCTGAGAAGTTTGTTTCTAATTTTATTCAAGAAAACAATTCTGATTTTAAATATATAATAGTTAATGAAGCTGGAGCTTCGGTTTATTCTGCAAGTAGTCTTGCTATTGAAGAATTTCCAAATCTTCATGTTGAAGAAAGAAGTGCTATTAGTATAGGTAGAAGGTTACAAGATCCTTTATCTGAACTTGTTAAGATAGAACCTAAGAGTATCGGAGTAGGACAATATCAACACGATGTTCCTCAAAAAAGATTGGATGAATCTTTAGATTTTATAGTAAGTAAAGCGGTTAATTTGGTTGGAGTTAATGTAAATACTGCCAGCCAATCTTTATTGAAATATGTTTCTGGTTTAAACAAAAAATATATTGAAAAAATAATAGAATATAGAAATAAAAAGGGTAAAATAGATTCTAGAGAAGATATGAAAAAAATACTAACGGATAAAGCTTATGAACAATCCATTGGTTTCATTAGAATTATGGATGGTTCTAATCCGCTTGATAAAACCAGTATTCATCCTGAAAGTTATCCAATTGCAATTGAAATACTAAAAGAATTAGAATTAGATAAAAAAGATTTAGGAAGTCCTAAATTAATAGAAAAATTAGAAGCAATAAAACAATTCAATATAAAAACTGATGAATATACTTTAAAAGATATTATTTCTTCATTAAAGCAACCTCTAAGAGATCTTAGAGAAGAATTTAGTACACCAATTCTAAAAAGTAATATTTTAACAATAGATGATCTTACACTTGGAATGAAATTACAAGGAACAGTTAGAAATGTAGTGGATTTTGGAATTTTTATTGATATAGGATTAAAAAATGATGGTTTAGCTCATATATCAAAATTAAGTAATAGTTATGTAAAACATCCTAGTGATTTATTTGGTGTAGGTGATATAGTAGATTGTTATGTTGAAGACATATTTTTAGATAAGCATAAAGTGTCGCTTTCTCTTATAGAAAAGTAATATTTTCTAAATGCCGAATTAGTTTAATGGTAAAACGAGTGAATCGTAATCATTTGATGCGAGTTCGATTCTTGCATTCGGCACCATATTTTTTTAAATATTTTGATAATAATTTAAAAAAACATTGTATAATACTATTAGGAGTAGAATATGAATGGGTTAATTGTTAATGAGGGAATGCTTAAAACAAAAGCAGATTTAGAACTTGTAAATACTGAAGTTTCAACAATAGTTAATGATATGAATACTAATTTAGATAGTATAGTTTTAAATTGGACAGGAA
>CAZKBC010000074.1:0-4290 GCA_964551265.1 uncultured Muribaculaceae bacterium
ATCCTTCCATTCTTCTTTTTCTACAAAGTACTTCTAATCCTGTATAAGCCTTAACATGTCCAACATGAAGACCTAGTCCACTTGGGTATGGAAACTCTACTAAAGAATAAAACTTTTTCTTTGTTAAGTCTTCTTTAACAGAAAATGTTTTATTATCTTCCCATTTCTTTTGCCATTTCTTTTCAATCTTAGTAAAGTTATACATATATCCTCCTATAAAAAAACACTATAAATCTAAGGACGATTAATCGCGGTACCACCTTAGTTCATAGTATTCTATGCACTTATTTATTATAACGTAATAACCGTTTAAACTCCAAAGTAAGTTCATAATAATCCATCATTAGTTTCCACCAACCACTAACTCTCTATTAATATATTTATTATTAATACTCTTTTTCAACATTTAATATATATCTATTATAATAAATAAAATAAAATTTATCAATCTTTTTATGATAAAATGAATTTAGGTGATTAAATGAAAAAGAACATTATATTAGGTATTATCCTAATTGTTGTAGCAATTATATTAATAATAGTAAAGAATCAAGGTACATATATTGAAGGAAAAGTAATAGATATTACTTACTACAGAAATATTAAAAATAAATCAAATATATTATTAAGTGTTGAAAATGAACCTTTTGTAGTGTATTTCAATATCGATATTAATAAGATAAAATTAAATGATATATTAAAGATAAAAACAAATGGAATAGTAAGAGAAAGTTATCCGGCTCAAACGGATGGATTATCTTATAAAGTATTAAAAAATAATTCTATCAAGATAAAAGGAGAATATGATCCCTCTGATATAGATAGTATTAATACAATAATATTTAACAGTTCATTTTATGATGAAGAATATAATTATAAGAATAGATTTAAAACGAATGTATATAATGATATAAAAGAATTTAAAGAATTTATTTCTTCAAGAGCTATAATTATTCCTGATAATATAAATCTTAATACAATGTTTAAAGACTATATAGCAGTAGTTTCTTATACTAATATGTCTAGTTCAGGTAATATTGATTTCTATGGTTTATATAAAGAAGATAATAAGATGTATATATATACTTCAATAATAAGTAAAGAAATAGTTACTACAGATTTAGTTACTAGAGGAGTAATATCCTTTATACCTAATGAATATGCTAATAATGAATTTGAAACATTATCAAAATATATATTAGAAAAAGAATAAAAGTGAACTAATTGTTCACTTTTTCTATGTATTCACTATATTTTAACATCTTATCTATATACTTTCCATCTTCTTTAAATTCAATTATTCTATTTGAAGCAGTTTCAATTAATTCATGATCATGAGTTCTAAACAATACTGCTCCCTTAAATTCAACTATACCCTCATTTAAAGAGGTTATAGTCTCTATATCTAAATGATTAGTGGGTTCATCCATTATAAGTACATTAGCAAAGCTAAGCATCATTTTAGATAGCATACATCTAACCTTTTCACCGCCACTTAATACTTTTACTTTCTTTAACGATTCTTCTCCTGAGAATAACATTCTTCCTAAGAATCCTCTAACATATTGTTCATCTTTTTCTTTTGAATATTGTTGTAACCACTCTACTATATTCATATCTCCTAAAAAGAAATCATCATGATTCTTTGGAAAATATGAATATGTTGCACTTGATCCCCATACTATTTCTCCACTATCAATTTCAATTTCACCTGAAAGAGCTTTAAACAATGTAGTTATTGCTAATTCATTACTTCCAATAAACGCTATCTTATCATTACTATTAATTGATAAATTTAAATTATTAATTATATTCTTTCCATTTACTGAAACACATAATCCTTTTGTTGATACAACTTCTTTTCCAAGAGGCTTTTCAACTTTAAAATTAATATATGGATATCTTCTACTTGATGATTTTATTTCATCTAACATTATTTTATCTAACGTTTTCTTTCTAGAAGTTGCTTGTTTAGATTTAGAAGCATTAGCAGAGAATCTTGCTATAAAGTCTTGTAATTCTTTTATTTGCTTTTCTTTTTTAGAGTTAGAATCTTTCATTTGTTTTTGAATTAACTCACTAGATTGTCTCCAAAAATCATAATTACCAACAAATATAGTTAATTTCTGATAATCTATATCCGCTATATGAGTACATACTTTATTTAAAAAATGTCTATCATGAGATACTACTATCAAAGTATTACTAAACTCTATTAAAAATTCTTCTAACCACAACTTAGCATCTATATCTAGTCCATTAGTAGGTTCATCTAATAACAAAACATCTGGATCTCCAAATAAGGCCTGAGCAAGAAGCACTTTAATTCTACTAGATGTATCTATTTCTTCCATGTTCTTCTCATACAAATCAGTAGATACTCCTAATCCATTTAATAATATGGCCGCATCACTTTCTGCTTGCCATCCATTCATTTCTTGAAACTCAGCTTCTAAGTCTCCAAGTCTTATTCCATCTTGATCAGTAAACTCAGTTTTAGAATATATTTCTTCTTTTTCTTTGGTAATATCATATAATCTTTTATTACCCATTATTACTACATCTAATACTCTCATCTTAGGGAATAAATTATGATCTTGCTTTAAAGTTGATAATCTTTCTTTATTTCCTATAATGACATCACCTTTAGTAGGTTCTATTTCTCCTGAAAGCACCTTTAAAAAAGTGGATTTACCACTTCCGTTAGCGCCTATTAATCCATAACAATTTCCTTCAGTAAACTTAGCGTTTACATTTTCAAATAATACTCTAGCACCAAATCTTAGAGTAACATCTTTCGTACTTATCATGCTACCACTCCTCAAACATATTAAAGTATACTTAAAAAGTAGAAAAAAGTAAACCAAAAAAGAAAACAATTGATATATTTTAATATTTTTTATATAATGATTATGATATAGAGGTTCATATGAATGGTTTAATTGTTAATGATGGAATGCTAAAAATAAAAGCAGATATCGAACTAGTAAATAGTGAAGTCTCTACTACTGTTAACGATATAAATACTAATTTAGATAGTATTGTTTCAAATTGGCAAGGAAATAGATCTAAGAAAGTATTAGAGCCAGTAGAAAGAATAAAATTAAAAAATAATGAAATAATAAATAAAATAAAAGCCAAAGCTGATGAGATAGGAAAAGCATATGAAACATATTTAAAGAATTCGGAAACCGAAATAATACAAGGAGAAAATGTTACACCTATTATATCTACTCCAACAAATACTTCTGAAGTAAATCCAAATATAGAATCAAAAGATAAGACATTTATAACTGCACCAGGATTTATCTCTCCATCATCATATGTTAATGATTACTTAGATCAAGCAATCAATTATGTAAAAAATGGAAATGGGGCAAATCCTTTTGATAACGAAAATATGATGAGTCTAAGTACACAATATAATAATACTCCAAACATTAGAACTCAAGGAGAAGGTCTTTTTAATGACTATAACGCTAATTTAAAAGTATTAGAAACCAAATTAAAAGAAAATAACTTGTGGGGAACGCCAGAGGGAAGTTCAATTTTAATGCACTATACTATTAAAACAGGGTTTAGAATTCCAACTTATCCAACAACAAAAACAGATGGTGTAGGAAATTATAGACATTTAGGAGCAAATACCGGTTGGCTAAATAATAATAATGGATTAGATTGTAACAACATTTTAGCGTGGGTTGCAATTAATTCGGGAAGGATGGCAGAAAATCAACATGTATATGTTCCAGAAAGTAATAGTAAAGGAACCATATTATTAGGAAAAAAAGACTTAACCGGAATAGATCTGTATAGCCAAGGAATAAGACCAGGAGATAATGCTGGAAGAAGCGATCACGCAACAGTATTTATTCACGAAGATAATGATAATATATATTTATATGAATCTGTTTCAAACATAGCCGCTACTGAATCAAGAAAACTTCAAGAAGGTGGTACTATGATTACTGTAATACCTAAAAACCCTAATATTAGTTTAGACAATTCAATAAGTCCAAAATATCCTAGATCTCATATAAATTATTTTGTACCATTTGAAAGTATACAACAATATTATAATCCGGCAGACCCTAGTACAATAAAAAAATAGTTTCTTTCTTATAATTATTGACTTATTACAATAAATTGTTATAATTATAAGTACTTGCAGATGTAGTTCAATGGTAGAATTTCAGCCTTCCAAGCTGATTACGTGGGTTCGATTCCCATCATCTGCTCCATAAAAAAGCAAAACTCAGATTACTCTGAGTTTTTTTCTTATCTTCTTTT
>CAZKBC010000075.1:0-495 GCA_964551265.1 uncultured Muribaculaceae bacterium
TTGCCAAAAAAGCTTTCCCAAAAGGAATTCTTTTTTCGGATAAATCAATAAAAGTTACTCCATCAATTACTAAAGCTTCGTCCATATTTTGTCCCTCCTATATTTAAAATTACTAATTACTTTCCTTCTTCTTGTCCAGCTTTAGCCATTTGTTTCATTACATCTTTAACTTGTGCCCATTCATCATCTGATTCAATTACATCGAATGAATAAGTTCCATCTTTTTCAATTAAAATAGATGCATATATTCTTACCATATCATTTTCATCTGATTCATTCAACGTATATAAGATGTAATCTTTTCCAGTTGATTTCATATTAAAGACAGTTAATACTTCTGCCTCTTTTTCTGTTCCGTCCTCTGCTAAAACTATTATAGTTTGTTTTTGTTCCATAAACGTTCACCTCTTTATTCTTTTAATATTTCAATTATATCATATATGTTTATTTTTTGTATACTCTTTTTGCTATAAAATACTTACAATTATATGCGCA
>CAZKBC010000075.1:505-4233 GCA_964551265.1 uncultured Muribaculaceae bacterium
ATTTATATTTTTTACTTTGGAATTATTTGACTCATAAAAGCCTTTTAATCTAAGTTTTCCATAAGCCCAATCTCCCACTATATAATCGTATTCATAGAAATATTCAGTATATTTGCTTTTTAATTCATCTATATTAAATCCTTCTCTTTCATCTTTTATTATTTCAAATTCATTGTTCTCTAATATTATTTTCATTTAATACTCCTTTATATAAGCCGCATTTCTATTTTTATATCCTTCTAGACTTGATGATGATGACCAAGTTAGGTATCCACCAGTTAGTTTTGCATCAAATAGTGCCCTTATTTGAGCTTCTACATGGCTTGAATTGTATGTGAATCCTTGCATTGTGTTTTGTGCCAAAATCCAAGTTCTAACTATCGCTGGAGTTGGAATCTCTTGTTGTCTATTATATGCTTCTAAAGCCCAATTGTACATAAGTTCATATGGTTTTTCCCAAGGACTACTTAATCCATAAGAATTCTTTGCAAAATGATCGGGGTATGGCATTCCACTAATTACATCTACTACATTTGATATTGCCGGCCAATATTGACCATATGCCGTTATATATTTATTTACTGATTCTCCAAATACATCTGCGGATACATAAGCATTAAGTTTATGTAACTCATCGCAAGCATAAAATAGAAATCTTTGAATTGCTTGAATCTTTTCTTCATTGTATATGTTTTTAAAATCCAGAGAATTATTTCTTTCATATGTTACTGTTCTATCCGGGAATCTAACATAATCAAATTGTATTTCATCAAATCCCATTTCTGTTACCGCTTCTTTTGCTAAAGCAATAGTGTATTCCCAAACATATCTATTAAATCCACTTGGCCATTTTCCACTATCAAATGGTTTATTATTTCTTTTATCATATATTGCTACTTCAGGATGATCTTTTACCAAATAACTATCTTTAAATGTTGTTATTCTTCCTATTGTATAGAAGCCTGCATCATTTAATTTTTTTATAGCTGTTTTATATCCTTCAAAAGTATTATTTGCGTATTTATAATTTGTAGGAGACATGCTTTCAAATACTTTAGATTTATATCCAGGCGACTCATTATCTTTAATATCTACTACAAAAGCATTTATTTTTGTATTCTTAGCGTATTCAATATATAAATCTATATTATTTAATAGATAACTTCCGCTATTTATATAGAGAGAATATACTTTTTCTGGCATTATATTGTTTTCAAATTTAGGTTTTTCTACTGGATAATAATCTAAACTTCCCCCATTACCTCCAACCTCACTATGAATATCAGTTCTTCCATTATGAATATCATAATATTTTTCTGGTTGATAGTTTAGAAGTGATTCTTCTTTATTAAACACTATATATTTATTATATATATAGCTTTCTAATTCATCTTTTTTTATCTTATAAGCATTTACCGAACCATCTTCTAATAATTTATCATATCCTATTACTTGTAATGTCTCTCCTTTTGTAGCAAGACCATTTATCTTTGATGTTTCTAAATCTTCATATAAAGTAGAGTGAGTTCTTACATATATCTCTTTTTCCCTCACTATATTTATTCTTTCTTTTTCTAAATTCTCCTTTAATATTCTAAATGTTTTATCATCATTATTAAAAGTAACATATGTATCTTCATCATTATATTCTTTTTCTTTTACTTTTATTTCTTTTCCTCTAATAACTTCATCAACTTTAATTAGTTCCATATCAAATAAATCTACTTTATATTTATCACTAGCTATAAAGAAAGTTAAATAATTAATCTTTTCTACTACTTTTTTTTCTTTCTTAAATAAAGATAAATACATTACTATTCCAATTATAATAATGAAAAACAACAATAATATAATAATATTTTTTATTTTTAATCTTCTTTTCATATAACCTCATTAGGCATTTGATGAATATTGAGTTATCAAATAAAATATTCCAATTAAAACCACTATTGATATTATAAATATTAATACTATTTTAATAGTAAAACTTCTATCACCTTTAGAAGATATATTTAAATCATCAAAGTCTCCTTTTTCAAATTCAAAGGTATTCTCTAATTTCTTGATATTTAATTGTTTAGTTATTATTTCTGGAGTGGCATCATTCTCTTCTTTTGCTTTTAATTCTCCAAATAAGTCTATAGTTTTATCATCATCATTATGTATTTTACCAATGAGATCCGTCAAATCTTTTTCTTTTGAAAAGAAATCTGATTCTTTACTATTTATGGTTAGTCCTTTTAATATATCATATTGAGTTTGAGATATCTTTCTAATCTTTTCTTCTTCTTCAACTCCATCTTTCTTTTTTCTAATCATTTCATTTATATCGTAATCTTTTTCTTCAGGTTCTTTATAATCAAATTCTTTTGTTTCTCTTTTAAGAGGCGTATCTCCTATTATATTTTTATAATCTCTAGATTTTTTATATGTTTCTCTACTATTCATCATCTCTTTTATTTTATTAATATCTATTTCGTGAACATTATCTATTAAAGTAATATTACTTGTAGGTTCTTTTTTCTCATCATATATTTCATCATATAAAAAACTATTTTTTGATTCCCTTTTAGGTATATCAACATTCTCTTTTATATACTTATCCATCCTTGTTTTCATATAATCACCAGCCTATTATAATGATAACATATTATTTACATTTTTAAAATAAATAAGGTTGATTTTAAAGACTTTTATATATATAATTATCTCTATGGTGGTGATGAAATGTTTAAGGTAGACAAAGATAAATGTATAGGATGCGGAGCGTGTGTAAGTATAGCTCCAGAAGTATTTGATTTTGATACGGATGGTTTAGCAATTGCTAAAGAAAACGTAGGTGATGAGTTTAAAGAAAAAGGAATGCAAGCACTTGAAAGTTGTCCAACAGACGCAATAGTATATACAGAAAAAGAATAATAAATTATTCTTTTTTATTTGCTAAAGCATATAATTGTTGTATTTCTTTTGGTTTTAATTTTCTATATTTACCAGATAACAATTTGTCTACAGTAAGAAACCCTATTTTTATTCTAGTTAACTTAAGTACTTCAAATCCAATAGATTCAAACATTTTTTTAACCTCGTGGTTCTTACCTTCGTGAATAATAATTTCTACCATAGAAGTATTTTTTTCAGTACTTTTTAATTTTACTCTATCAGGTATACACTTAACTCCATCTATTACTATTCCACTTTTTAATGTTCTAATGTGTTCTCCTTTTAAAACAGGAGTTACTTTTGCTATATATACTTTCTCAATATTGTTTTTAGGATGAGTTAACATATTAGCAAAATCCCCATCATTAGTAATTATTAATAATCCAGTAGTATCATAATCTAATCTACCAACTGGATATAGTCTATTCTCTGATTCAAAGTAATCCATTACTGTCTTTCTTTTTTTATCATCAGATGTAGTAGTAACTCCTCCTCTTGGTTTATTAAATAAATAGTATTCTTTTTCTTGTTTCTCTAAAGTCTTCCCATCTATCATTACTACATCTTCAAAGCTTACTTTTGTACCTAGTTCTGTAATAGTTATATTATTAACAGCTACTTTTCCACTCTTAATTAATTCTTCAGCTTTTCTTCTTGAACAATATCCAGATTCAGCAATAAATTTTTGTAATCTTTCCATTTAAAACTCACAATTTCCTGGTGTTCTAGGATATGGGATAACAGCTCTAATATTTTCAACTCCTGTTAAATATATTAGTAATCTTTCA
>CAZKBC010000076.1:0-4215 GCA_964551265.1 uncultured Muribaculaceae bacterium
ATTATATATGTTCAAAAAATTCTTATAAATCAAATAATAAAAAAGTAAAAATTATAGAAATTTTTGAAACAATAGATTTAAAAAAAGAGGTTGAAAAATTATTAAAGAAAGAGAAGATTGATTATTTCATTCATAGTATGGCAGTATCTGATTATATGGTTGATTACGTTAGTACAGCTTCTCTTTTAGCAAAGACAATTCAAAATTCTAAAAATAAAGATTTAGTTGAAGTAATCACGAAAAATATAAATATAATTAGAACAAATAAAATATCTTCTTATGAGGACAATCTATTAGTTATGCTTAAACCAACTCCAAAGATCATTTCTTTAATTAAAGACTTAAGCCCGAATACTTATTTAGTTGGATTTAAGTTATTGGATGGTGTTTCTGATAATAAATTAGTAGAAGCAGCAACAAAATTACTAATAAAAAACAAATGTAATTTAGTTGTAGCTAATGATTTGTCAAATATTAGAAATGGCATTCATAAAGCAATTATTATTGATGAATTTGATAACAAAATATACGCAAATGGAAAAGAAGATATTGCTATTAAATTAGTAGAAAGGATATTTAAAAATGATTAAATATTTAATGTTAAATCAAAAAGACATAAAAGAAGAAACGATTGATAACGCTTACATTGATTTGCTAAAAAGTGGAGATTCATTTGGAATAATAAGTATGTCTGACAAAAATTATATCTTAACTAAGGAAAAAAGTTTATTTATTGTTGATGATTTAAATAAATTTATTGAGGTAGCAAACGAAGATATATATTTTAAAACTGTTTATTGTAACGAGGAGGAATATCTAAAAGATGATCTTAATTTATACTATAAATATATAAATAACTATAAGAATCAGATGATAAAAGTATATGGAGATAAATATATTTTTGGAGGTGTTGCAATTAAAACAATTAATAATAATGTTATTACTACAACAAGGGGTAAAGAAAACTTCAATGACTATACAATTGTAACTGCTGTTGATTTTGATAATAATGTTGTTTATGTTAAAGAAAAGAAAGCAACTTTAAATGCTCCATTAATATATAACCTGTTAAAGAATAAAAATATAAAAGCAATTGTTCATATTAATCATAAATACGATAATAGATTACCTTTTCTTCCATATGCTTTTCCAGGTACAGTTAAAGATTCATTAAGAGATATTAGCAAATCTTTTAACATATCTCATCATGGTTTATTCATGTTGTTTGATAATAATGAAAAAATGATTAGGAGTGATGTTTAAGTGAATACAAAGTATCCAAAATATTATGTGTATGAAAATTTATATAAACGATATTTTAAAAGAGATGTAAATGAATTAATTAATTTAGCAAACATTTCAAAATCCGATAAAATATTAGATGTTTGTGGTGGTAATGGAAGATTATCAAGAGAATTAATAAAATTAAGTAATGATGTATCGTATCTAGATCAAGAGATGGATATGATTCCCAAAGATTTATCTACACTTGGAATTGAGATATATAATATGTCTATTAAAGAATTCATAAATAAATCCAAAATAAAATATAACAAAGTTTTTTGTCAACAAGCAATAAATTATTGGCTATTAAATATTGATATAAAATTATTTAGTAATATTTTCGAAAAAAATGGTATATTTATTTTTAATACTTTTCAAAACAAACCATCTAAAGAACCCATGATAAAACAATATATTATAGATGATGTTAACTATCTAGAAGTATCATACTTAATAGATAACAAGGTACATCACATTCAGATTAGAGAGAATTATGAACCACATTATACTGTTTTTGATTGGATAGATGAAGAAACATATAAGATAATATTAAGTCCTTATTTCGAGATAGAAACTTTTAAAGAGAATAGTACAATAATTTATAAGTGTAGGAGATATTAATAATGCAAGAAGATAAAATTAAGAAATGTATAAAAGAATTAATTGATAATGATTTTGACATTTATAGTTATGTAACTCCAAAAGGTTTAAAAGAGCTGAGAATAAGTATATCAAAGTATTTAAACAAAAAATTAAATATGAAAATTAATGAAAATAATATGATTATTACTTCGGGTTCTCAACAATCTATATATTTATTATCAAGAACGTTGCTTACTCAAAATGACTCAATTATCTCTGAAGAACCTACATATTTTGGAGCTATTAAGGTATTTAAAGAACTAAAAATTAAAGTATTAACTATAGAAGTTAATGATAGTGGAATAGATATAAATGAAGTAAAGAATAAAGTAAAAGAAATTATTCCGAAATTTATATATGTTGTGCCCACATTTAATAATCCAACAGGAATAAGTTGGAGTAACGAAAATAGGAAAGAATTTTTAAAAATAATAAATGAAAATAACATTACTGTTATAGAAGATGATCCTTATTCGGAGTTTAATTATACAAGTTATAAATATAAAACTTTATACGAATTAAATAAAGGAAAGAATATTATATATTTGGGAACATTCTCTAAAATAATTTGTCCATCTTTAAGTGTTGGATATATTTTAGGAGATATAAAAGTTATAGATCGTTTATATGAATATAAATTATTAAATGACATGAATACTTCGTTATTCATTCAAAAATTTGTAAACCTATATTTAAATAAGTATGACATAAAAAAAGATATAATGGTTAAAAAAGAACAATATAAAAAGCACGTAAATATCATTAAGAAAAGATTATCAGAAGAGTTTTCAAACATATCATTTTCAAAAATAAAAGGTGGATTATTTATGACTGTTATTTTAGATAACACCAAAATAGAGACTACATTATATGATAACAATTATTATAGTCAAAATAAACAAAATTTAATTAGAATAAACATATCAAATATGAATATAGATGACATTATAATAATGATGAAAAACTATTTATAATTAATATATTTTACTTCATTTTTACTTTTATTTTTTGTACTTTATCGGTTATTTCATCATATTTTTCAGAATTATTTCTATAAAAACACTCTATTAAATCCAAATTACTTTCACATAATTGAGTAGTTTTATTTATTAGTGAGTTGTTTGTCTCAAATGAAACAATTGGCTTTATGCTCAAACTGTTGATCTCTCTTATTTTCTTTTTACTATTATAATCTGACTCTTTTTCACAAGTTTTCAAAGGGTAACCCAATTCATTAAATAATAGTTCCTTTTCGCTATAAACTTTTCTAAAAATATAATTAAGAGTAGGGTCAATGTAGTATGGAATTCCATCTGTGAAAGCAAAATTTATCACGTGATTTGCAATTGGATTTTTTCCTTTAAAACTATAAGTTGCATTTAATTCCACATTCATTTTTATAAGTTGTTTCAAATGTAGATCTTTTATTTCTTGGCTTTCGTTTTCATCCATTAATTTTGAGAATATTTTTTCTACATTTTTATCAAACAATTCTCCATAGGGTATAGATATAACTGCTTCTTGAGGAGTTTGTACTGCAAGTAGACCATTATTTATATTTGCATCTGTATATATATCTCCTAGCATTGGTGCTATATGTCAGCATACTCCTTGTCCTGCGATAATGTTTGCTCCCATTATTGATGTTATATCTCTAACATTTTTTGAGGTTTTTTCAAAATGTTTATCTTTAAAAAAATATCCTTTATCTAGTAAGTATAAAAAGGATGCGTATATTTCAACTGGGTTAGTTAATCCAAAATCCTTATTGATAACATTGAAATCTTTAATTATCTCTTTATAAAGTTTATTGATATTAGATATATCTTTAGTGTGAGATTCAGCGTTTAGTAAATTATTTCCAGTTAATAATAATAACGAACTCATATTTGTTATAAATGCAATATTTAAAAAAGGCGAATTGTTTGCTTCGAAAATTACATTAGTAAATAAAGAAATCCAAAAAACATTATCATTAATTTTTTTTAATATATTTAATGTATTATAATCTATTTTTTCGTATAATTTATTTAATATTTCTTTTTTCAAGTTTTCCCCCACATAAGTAAATTATTATTATATCTATTTATGTTTTTGTCAATTAAAAAAAATAGTTCATGAACTATTTTTTCAATAATAATTTAATTTTTAATACGCATGAAATTATAGTTAGTTTTCAATGGATAATTTTTTTGGTTTGCTTACTAAGTATTCATCATCATATATTGGAGATACAAATCTATGAATGTTCCCATCGTTATCTATAAAAGAATTAGTAGCAACAGGATA
>CAZKBC010000077.1:0-2807 GCA_964551265.1 uncultured Muribaculaceae bacterium
AGATCATTCAAGAAGCTAGTAATGTTATATCTGTAAATGATATAAATGCTGTTAAAGTTGACTTAGAAGATGATGGAAGAATATTAATATATCATAAAGATATTAATGTAATTAATAAAACTAAAGAAATGATTGAATCTATAATTAAAGAAGTAGAAGAAGGAAAGATTTATACTGCAAAAGTAGTTAAAGTTGAAGCATTCGGATGTTTCGTAGAATTATGGAAAGGTTGTGAAGGATTAGTACATATTTCTCAACTAGATAATAAGAGAGTTGAAAAGACAGAAGATATAGTTTCTGTTGGAGATGAAATATTAGTTAAAGCATTAGGTTTTGATAATAAAGGAAGATTAAACTTATCAAGAAAAGATGCTTTAGTAATAGAAGAGAAAAAAGAAGTAGTAACTGAAAAAGTTGAAGAAGTAAAAGCTGAAAAGAAAGCCGAAAAAAAAGAAAAAGTAGACAAAGTGGAAGAAAAAGTTGAAAACGAAAAACCAAAAAAAACAGGTCTATTTAGAAAAATTAAGAAAGATGATAAATAATCATCTTTTTATTTTATTAAATATATCGTATTATATAATTAGGAGGGGCAATGAATAAGAGAACTTTAACAAGGCACTATAAGATAATGAAATGGATTGCTGGTCAAGAACAAAGAGATAATGATAAGATTTTAAAATCTTTGGATGCATTAATAGAAGAAAGAAAAGGTCAACAAGATAATAGTAAGAAGAAAACTTTAGAAGCTAAATAAAAAAGAAGTGTATACTGAAATGTCTACATTTCTTTTTATCTTTTATTATTTTTTAGTCTTTTATTACTATCATATATAGCGTAAGCTCCACAAGCTATAAACACAATAATTCCACCAGGCAATGTTATCAATGAATTTTCATTTTCAAATATAGCATCTTCCGGATTATTTGGATTATATTTTATGCCTACATTACTACCTATATTTTTTTTGAAAAAAATCGGACTAGAAACTATTGTATATTTTTTCCATCTACTTCATATTCAACAACATAGCTATAATTTTCTGCTGAACCTTTCATTTTATAGTCAACAATCTCACCTTTTGTTTTAATATAATTACTATCCTTATCTCTGTGAATATTAATATAATTTATAGTGGGGAATATTATTGCTATTCCAAATATAATAAAAATAATTCCCATTATTATTCCGTTTCTTGGTTTTTTAAAAATCGGTTCTTTCATATATACTCCCAATATTAATATTTTATCATATAAATAAAAAAAGATAACAAAGTTATCTTTTAATATCTAAAAATACTGGTAATAATAATGGTTTTCTTCCTGTTTCGTTTTTAATAAATGTTCCTACTTCTTGTATAACTAAATTCTTTAAATCAGAATAATTATTTTTAGTATCTACCATATGATTTCTAATAGAATCACTTGCTAGAGTTTTTATTTTATTAATTAATTCTTCATTTTCGTTTACTAATATAAATCCTCTTGTTGTAATATTAACTCTATCTATTAATTCGTTTTTATTAATATCAATATTTGCAATTACTACTACTAATCCATCATTTGCCATTATTGCTCTATCTCTTATTACTATTCCACCAATATCACCAATTCTATTACCATCAACATATATATCTGATGCTTGAACTGGTTCTTGTCTTTCAATTTTATCTTTAGTAATAGATATTACATCCCCATTATCTACTATAAATATATTATCCTTATTAACTCCACATTGAACCGCTAATTCTGCATGTTTTTTTAACATACTATATTCACCATGTATTGGCATAAAGTTTTCTGGTTGTAATAATCTTAATAATAATTTTAATTCTTCTTGATTAGCGTGTCCTGATGTATGAATATCACTTAATGATGTATTAGTAAATACCTTTACCCCTTTTAAGTACAATAAATTTATTGTCTTTGATATAGAAGCACCATTTCCTGGTATTGCAGAAGATGAGAATATTACCAAATCATCTTTCATTAATTTTATTTGTTTATGAGTTCCATTTGCTATTCTAGATAATGCAGCAAGAGGTTCTCCTTGAGATCCTGTACATAGTAAAGTAATCTCATTACTTTGCTTATGAACCGCTTCTTCAGGTTCTATAATTACACCTTTACCATCTATATATCCACTTTCAATTGCAACTTGAACATTGTTTTCCATGCTTCTTCCAAATAATACTACTTTTCTATTGTTTTTCTTACTTGTTTCTATAACATGTTTTAATCTATAAACATTAGATGCAAAAGTAGCAAGTATTATTCTACCTTTATGTCTTGCAAAAATATCTCCAAGTGCTGAATCTACTTTAGATTCACTCTTAGAAAAACCTTCTACCATAGCATTTGTAGAATCACTTAATAATAGTTTAACTCCTCTTTTTCCAATATCGCTCATCTTATGTAAGTCAGACATTGGTCCAATTGGTGTAAAATCAAATTTAAAATCCCCAGTATGTACTATAGTTCCATTTGGAGTATTTATTACTATAGCGTGTGAATCTGGTATAGAGTGAGTAGTAGCAATAAACTCTACTTCAATATTTTTAAATTTATATTTAGAATCTTTATTATATATTTCTATATCTTTATACGCTATATTTCTATCTTCTAATTTTAATTTTATTAATTCTGCTGCTTGTTTTGGAGCATATATTTTAGGTATATTTAATGTTTGTAATAAAAATGGTATACCTCCAATATGATCCTCGTGACCATGCGTTATAAACAAGCCTTTAATCTTATCAGCATTGTTTTTTAAAAATGAAAAATCAGGTATTACATAATCTATACCTAATA
>CAZKBC010000077.1:2817-4140 GCA_964551265.1 uncultured Muribaculaceae bacterium
ATTCATCTTCTGGAAACATTACTCCAGCATCTATTACAATTATTTCATCCCCACATACTACACAGTACATGTTCTTACCAATCTCGCCTAATCCACCTAAAGCGAAAACTTTGGTATCACCATATTTAAAAAAATCCATTATTCCTCCTTCTTATTCATAACAAAATAAAAGATCAATATGTTGCAATTATACAACATTATTGATCTTTTGTCTATTATTTTAAGTAGTTAAGCATGCACTAAAGTCTTTAAATCCTATTAAACCTACTAAAATATTAACAAATATTGGTAACAAGAATAGTAAAAATGTAAATCCTATTCTCTTTAAAAAGTCAGATCCTGCTTTCTTAGAAGCTTTCTCATCATCTGCAGCAACTGCTTTTAATAAATCCATTGTTCCTAGTGTAATTGCGAGTATTGGTGCAATAATTCTCATCCATTTCCAAATTGGGTCCGCTATTTTTTTAAAAGCTGAACAATCGGTTTTTGGTTTAACACCTACAACAGGAGGCGGAGCAGGTTCAGTATTATCCACTAAATAAATAGAGTATTCTCCATTATTAAAATTATTTTCTTTTTCTAAAGCTTTTGTATTGTCTACAAATATAAACATAACTCCAAAAAACATTAACAATAAAACTATCTTTTTCATAATATCACCTTGTTTTTATTATATCATCTTTATATTCAAATACAATAAATAAATGTTATAATATGTAAAGGTGATTTAATGGGATTATTTGATAAAATAAAAAAAATATTTAATAAAAAAGAAGAAGAATTATATGATAAAGGATTAGAAAAAACTAGAGATACTTTTGTATCTAGTTTAAATAATTTATCAAATAAATATAAAACCCCTAATGACTCATATTATGAAGAATTAGAAGAAATATTAATAAGTGCTGATATTGGAGTTAATACTGTATTAAACTTTATGGATAGAATTAGAAATAGGGTTAAAAAAGAAAATATTACCGATTTAGAAGAACTACAAGAAGTTATAGTAGATGAACTATTTATTATATATGTTGAAGATGATGTAATATCTAATAAGTTAATTAAAAGTGATTTAGGACCTACTGTATTGTTATTTATAGGAGTTAATGGAGTAGGTAAAACTACTACTATTGCAAAGGTTGCTAATTTATTAAAAAAAGATAATAATAAAGTTCTTTTAGTAGCTGCTGATACATTTAGAGCGGGTGCTATAGAACAATTAGTAGAGTGGGGTAAAAGAGTAAATTCTGAAGTAATATATATGGAGGAAACTTCTGATCCTTCTGCAGTTGTTTATAAAGGAATAGAAAAATCTATTAGTGA